>CALIHL010000206.1 GCA_938022935.1 uncultured Saprospiraceae bacterium | reverse complement strand
CAAGAAATGATAGTAATTGTAAAAGCATACCTAACAGTGTTAACAGTAAGGTATCAAATAATCATGAGTCTTCGCTTCTTACCGGTTGGTCCTTTTCTCTTCGTCTGAGTTGAGAGGACTGTAATGATCAGGTTCCTCAGAGTCGCGAGGACAATCGTTGATGTCAACGGTTAATGTTGAGCCTAAGGGAACTTCGATCTGACTATTGAGATCGACTTGTGTTTCTGAGATGAGACTAAGTTCAATGATTGGAAAGACAACAACGTCTATTAAGTGGATATCCTTTGCTTGATACAGGTCTTTGATGATAGGGCCTGACAAGGTCAATAGATCTGGGCATTCTGAGAGCTCATGATCAGGGGTTTGCGCCTTTAACTCATGTGCATTCGTCTGACCAGAAAGTGAGTATGCACATAGAAGTAGAAAGAGTTGGATCAATATAATCTTCATCATCAGTGTGGTTGGTTGTTTGCAATCTAACTCTGCCCATCCAATAGTACAAATCTTAATAGATCCCCAAGTGCTTGAAGGCGAAGTGTTTATGTTAAATGTAAACTACTTGACCTGTCTCAATCGACTCCATAGCCATGCGTGCGATTTGGGTTGCTTTTAAGGCATCGTTGATGTTGATAGGCACATCTTTTTTGCTCGCGATGCAGTCAAAGAAGGCTGCGATCTCGTGCTTGTAAGATTTTGCATATCGCTCTAAGAAGAAGTTCTGTGGCTTTGAAGACGTAGCCCCATTGGATGTCCAGAGCTTCGTGCCGTGTTCGTGGTTGTTGTCTACAGACAACATCCCTTCAGATCCAAATACTTCGATCCTCTGATCATAACCATAGGCTGCAGATCTACTGTTTATGATGGTGCAGGTGATGCCATTAGTTGCAGAGAGTAGGGTAGTAGCTGTATCGACATCGCTATATTCTTTAAGGCGTTCATCTATTTTTATGGATGCACTGGTATAGACGCTTTTGACTTCTGCATCAGATAAGAATCTAAACATGTCAAAGTCATGGATCGTCATGTCCATCAACATGCCACCGGATGAAGCGATGTAGCTCAAACTGGGCAAACCAGGATCTCTGCTGGTTATAGTGATCTGATGTACTTGTCCTATGTCTCCATTATTGATCCTCTCTTTTAGATAAGCGAAGTCAGGATCGAAGCGTCTATTAAATCCCACTTGGCAGATGATGCCTGATTTTGTTGCAAGTGCATTGATCTTAGTTACTTTTTCAATATCAAGATCAACAGGCTTCTCGCAAAAGACATCGATGTTCATATCACAACAATAGTTTAGGATATCAAAGTGTGTCGGCGTTGGAGTGCAAATTATAATCGCATCTGGAGTCACTGTATCAATTAGATCTTTCCAATTTGTAAATTGCTCAACTGACGAGTCTAAGTCATGACTCTTTGGGTCACAGATTGATATCTGAGTTACAACAGTGAGCTGTTTGATATTGTCGAAGTGGATTTTTCCTATTCTTCCAAAACCGATGATGCCTACTTTCATATACTCAAATCTACTAATAAGAGTTGTAATCGAAATTAATTCTAATATAGCTATCTATGTTCTAAGAGTCCACATATATAGATTCATTTCTATATCATAAGATGGGTTAGTGTTAGGTTGCTGTTTTTGGCAAAATAGTCTGTTTTGTTTCTTTTGTTAACATATGAGCTGAATTAACTATTTTGCTCTCCAATATTTTAAACGGAAGGTAATAATGAACAACTTTACTATTAAGACTAGGTTAATGATCATTCTGATTCTCGTCAGTGTCATTTCCTGTGCTGTATTAGGATATTTTAGTTCGGAGTATGGGCGTAAAATCATATCTGCGGAAGTTACAGATCAACTCGTCTCGCTTAAGACATCGAAGAAAGATCAGATCGAATCTTATCTTGGAGATATAGGAAAGTTGGTAGAGGTGTTAGGACAAGATGAGACCGTGATTCAAGCCACTAAAGACTTTCGGTACGCATATGATGCTCTATCTTCAGAAAAGCTCAATGCAGAGTGTTCAGATGCTTTGGGTGATTTCTATAATAATTTCATTTCTCAACTTGGACATAACATTTCTGTAAAGCCAGATATAGAGCTGTTTTATCCTAATTCTGTTTTTGCTTGTTATTTGCAGTTTGAATATATAATTGACAATCCAAATCCAGTAGGTCATAAAAACAAAATGGAAGATGCCAATGATCGTAGCGAATACTCAAACGTGCATCGTAAGTACCATAGTTTTTTCAATTTAATATTAGAGAAATTTGATTTTTACGACATCTTTTTGATTGATATTGAGAAGGGGGATATTTTATATTCTGTATATAAAGAAGTAGACTTTGCGACTAACCTATATACTGGCCCTTATAGGACCAGCAATCTGGCAGATCTATCTAGGAAGCTAAATATCAATAGGGACTTACAAAAAGCAACGTGGCAGGATTTCGCAAGTTATCGTCCATCCTACGGTGCTCCTGCGTCATTCATAGGTATTCCACTTTCAGAAAATGGAGTAACGATCGGAGGTCTTGTTTTTCAGTTGCCTGTAGATGAGATCAATCGTATAATGACAAGTGATCAATCTTGGGAAGAGGCAGGAATGGGTGAGTCAGGTGAAGTGTACTTAATAGGAGAAGATCACATGATGAGGTCGATTTCACGATTTTACTTGCAAGACACTGCTGGATATACTGAGGCTCTTGTTAGATCAGGTGTCAGCGAAGAGGAGGTTGATCTATATTATAGGTTTGGGACAACCATTTTACAACAAAAAGTTAGTTCTCCGACAGTTGAAGCGGCTTTGGGTGGAGATTCCGATACTCAGATCATTAAAGATTATCGAGGTGTTGATGTCGTGAGTTCTTACTCGCTCTTAGAGTTGGCTGGACTTAAGTGGGCTCTTTTAGCAGAGATGGATTATGCTGAGGCGTTTGCTCCTGTGGCCAATTTTGATAAAAGAATTTTTATTCAGACTATTATTTTGAGCATTCTTGTTACACTCATCGCGATGTTCTTTGCTAATAGATTTGTTAGACCAATAGAAGTACTGTCCGAAGGAGCACAAAAGATAATAGCTGGGGACTCAAGTCATCGAGTAACTATAAAAAACAATGACGAGTTTGGAAGATTGGGGCTCTCGTTCAATACGATGGTTGAAGAACTTGATACTCAAAAATCACTTTTAAAGGAACAATCTGCACTGAGTGAAAACATCTTATTAAACTTTATTCCTTCTCAGATTGCGAATCGATTGAAGAAGGGTGAAACAGCATTTGCTGATGAGTATATAAATGTCTCACTTGTTGCTATCGATTTGGTAGGATTCAGTAATTTGACAGAAAAAGTAGGAGCATCAGCATCTCTAGAGATGCTTAATGAGATCATTGATGCATTTGATGATTGCGCAGTTAGAAATCATGTTGATAAGATTAGAACTGTAGGTGATACATATTTTGCAAGCTGTGGATTGTTGGAGTCTAGATTAGATCATGCGAAGCGCGTTATATTTTTTGCAAAAGAGGCAAGGCAACTGATAGGGCAGGTTAACCTCAATCACAGTATTGATTTAAAATTACACATTAGTGTCAATAGTGGAAGTGTTATTGCTGGTATCGTAGGTCACAATCGATACAATTTTGATGTTTGGGGCAAGGATGTTAATCTCTTGTTTAGAATGACAGAACTTGAGATTGATAACGAAATTATAGTGTCTGAAGAGGTGGTTAATAGACTTCAAGGTGTATACGAATTTGAGCAATTAGAAGATATGGCGAAAATCAATAACACGGTTTACAAATTAGTAGATAAGTAAAATGGAAGGTTTTTTTAATTCTGTTATAAGCTTGGATTCTATTTGGTATTGGGGTGTCGGATTGATGCTTCTTTTTCCGCTTGTTGTCTTGTTGCTCAATGAGGTTAATTATAAAGTTCAGAAAAAGGACAGGGAGCTTGCCAAGCCGATACATACTTTCAAAAACTACATCGTACCCCTCATTGTATTGGTTGTTTTATTGATAAAGGTTTTAGACTTCAGAAGAGATGGGTTGAGTATAAAGGTGTTAGAAACCATTATTTGGGTTTTAGTGATTAATGCGAGTATTTCTTTAGTTAATAATCTTTTCTTTAAAGGAGGGGGTGACAATGAATCTTGGAGAGGAAATGTTCCTCAACTTTTTCTTGACATTTTTAGAGTCTTTTTCGTTTTGTTTGGTGGTGCAGTAGTTTTGTCGAGTGTCTGGGGAGTAGAACTTGGTGGTTTGGCAACTGCATTAGGTTTAGGATCTTTTGTATTAGGTTTAGCATTGCAGGATACTTTAGGCAATTTGTTTTCTGGTATTGCTTTAGTTTATGAAAGGCCTTTTAAAGTCGGGGATTGGATTAAAGTGGAGGAGGTGTTTGGAGAAGTTATTGAGATGAACTGGCGCGCTGTTCGGATTAGAACGAGAGAAGGAGAGCTGTTAGTAATGCCACATCTGATGATCGGTCAAGGGTTAATCACTAATTACAGCATGCCCACAAGAGTTCATGTGATTAAAACTTATGTTTCATTTTCTTATGTTGATCCTCCTAATAAAGTAAAAGAAACTTTAAGGAAAACATGTTTGGATACACCTGGAGTATTGGATGCTCCAGAACCCGAAGTAAAGACTGATGAATACGGAGATTCTTCTATACGATATGAGATAGAGTTTGCTATTGAGGACTTTGCCTATCACGAAGAAATAACAGATGAAGTCAAAACAAGAATATGGTATTCTGCGAAGCGACATCAATTAACCATCCCGTTCCCGCAGCTCACCATTCATCAAGCAGCAAGTCAAAAAACAGTAGCTGAATCACAAAACGAGTTACTCACTGAATCTTTAAAATATTTACCAGAGTATCTGGCTATCGAAAAGGAGAATACTAATGAGTTGATAGATGGAAGTAAAGTGGATTATTTTGCTGCTAACGAAATAATCATCAAGCAAGGAGAACCCTCAGGAAAGTTGTATGTAATTGTCGAGGGCGCCGCTGAGCTTTTTGTTAATAATATAGAAGGGAATGAAATCAGCATTAATACATTGGGTAAAGGTGACTTTTTTGGAGAGGTCGCTCTTTATACGAGTAGAAAAAATTCTATGACGGCTCGTGCAAAAACCGATTGTAAAGTAGTCACTATTCTACCGCGAGAGGTAATTGATATGGTCGGTAGAAATCCACGTTTAGCCACGCAGTTAGATGAAGCGATGGATACAAGACGGAAGGCACTTTCTAATCTTGAAGAAATAAATTCATAGCCTATCTATTGTGAATGGAAACACATCGCAATTTGAAATCTTCGTGTAATCTAATAAAGAGAGCGTTATTGAATATGTTAATGATCCTGCATTAAAAGATATCTTATCATTTTTTAAAAGACTTGGATCTACGAAGAGTTGAAAGGGGAGTACCGGTTGCCCGAATGGTGGAACAGAGCCAGGCACTAAACCTGTCAGATCTAGTAACTCCTGTTTTGAGGCAAATCGAGTCTTCTTGGCTCGTTGTCCCAAAGACCTAAAGTAGGCTTTGACCTTTTTAGTGTCGATCTTTTCGTTGGCGGCCATAACAAAAAGATAGAACTCAGACTCTATCTTATAAACGATAGCCTTGGCGCCTGAAGAGAGATCCTCTCCTCGTGTCTTTGCTGATTCTTCTGAAGTAAAAGTTGGATCATGGTGCTTACCCGTGTAATTAATATTTGCGGAAGCGAGTAAATCAATAATAGTCTCAGTGATAGTCATATCTTGCTCTTCTTACATCCCTATAAATCTACAGATATGCTTAGATAATAAGTAGGTTCGACTGTAAATCGGTGTTTTTTGTAATTGAACGCCGATTATGTCTGCCACTTTACGCTTCATGTTATATCTGTCTGTAATATGTTAACTAAGGGTCTTCCCGTGCTTTAGGTATCATATTTGCTTTAGTCATCATGCTATCAGATGATAGCTAATATTTGTATTGTTAAAACCTGTTCCTGTTGAAGACATATTGTCTTGTCATATTAGCTATAATGTTGTGTGGACTTTCGTCCGCTCAAGTGAGTCGTAACCATGGGTCACAAGATATATGTGCAAGGTCAGTTATCAATACTATTGCTACTCCCCAAGCCAAAGAGTCGGGCGAAAGAGGCCCTAGATTTAGACCTCCATGCGGAGTAGAAGACATGGCAGGATTCGCGTCGCTCACCACTTCACAATTATACGATCACATAGTGTCAGTTGATGACCCATTCTATTGTATCAATAGGATCATCTATACTTTTCATACGGAGTACAGCTCAGTAATATTTGAAGATGCTAAAGTCAAGTATATCGCGGATCAAGCGGCTGTGAAAGCTGCAAGCTATGATGGTGTAAATGACAATGGCTCATTTGGCCTATTTGTATACTTGAGTATCGCAGGTCTTCAGTCCAGCTTTAATCCTGATGATATAGCCTTCTCGGCTAATACTTGGGCTGCTATAAAGACGGCGTGTAGAACACTATCACAGAACCCTAACATCTTGTCAGAAACTGAAAACACGATGTACATGTTAGGGCACATGTTTTTCGCTGCATCATTTGATAATGTTGCTGCGGATGAAGATATATTGGGATTAGCAAAGCAGATGTTGGATAACCTTGCTAACAACACTTACGAGAGTCAGACTAACCTTTACCCATACTATTATGGTTATTACTATTTGCTTGATGTCTTCTTTAGATATCCAACTGATAGTAGTTCTTACTTAAGTGAAGTCGTCATGCAAAAAGAGATTATCACCGCATTAGGTGATGTAGCGATCAACACAAGATTGAATAGTGATACTTACCAATATTTTGGAGATCTTTCTAATCAGAGTATCGTCGCCATAGGAAGACATGCGTCACATGAGCCACTTCAAGATGTAGTGACTCCGGCACTTACAAAAAT
>CALIHL010000205.1 GCA_938022935.1 uncultured Saprospiraceae bacterium | reverse complement strand
CGAGTGCATAGATCCTTTATCGTCAATAGTACTAAGCTGACGGCCTTTACTGCGCAAGATGTTGAGATCCGAGATAAGGAAATACCGATTGGAAAGAGTTATAAAGATGAGGTGATGGGTAGGTTGAGGTGAGAGCCAATTTTCATTTTGAATTCTTAATAGATCATCGAATCTCTGTCACAATTGGAAAAATTAATTCTTAACCCCGCAATCTAGTAACCTCTTGTGCGATATACTCCGCTCCTGTAGCATAGACTACTCTATCACTTCCTTAACACATTGACAATGTAAGCACTAAGAATTGCTCCTTCACTCAACAATTGTTTTACTGCGTTTTAAATCAGACGCACGCATTCTCTTTTCTCTCATTTAGAGTATTGTTAATTCTACTTCCTTGAAGATCGTTCCTTCAAACTCAACTTATTAAAAAGTTGAAAGAATAAAAAAAGACTTTGTAAAAGTTGCCACAAAGAAAAGATTAGGCTGAAAGCCTACAGCAACTTAGTAGAACATACTCTCTCGCCCGTTTCACGGTTCTCCGTATGAAAGTCATCAACACATACATATTAAAACCGAGCGTTGTAGAGTTATATAAAAACACAACCCTACTCAATGAAAAAGCTACTAACATTATTAATCATAACCACAATCCTCGCTTGTAGCGACAGCGAATCTGACCTTCCTTTTGTTTCAGAGCAGTACAGATCCTGTAATGAAAGACTCTTGGTTTGCCCTGAGTCAGTTGGCGACTACTGTCTCTTTGGTTTTAAGTGGGGTGAGAATAATGATTTTGATGCAACTGGAGTGGAAGCAATCGGTCCGCAGTTGTCAGGAGGCGTGGTGAGTTATAGTTTTCAAGAAGGAGACATAACTGTAAGTAATCATAGGCAAGAGAATGTACCAACCTTGACTTTTAGCGATCTACCATGTGAGCAGGAGTTGATCAGAAAAGCATTGGAAGAATGGTCAAGCGTGGCTGATTTAAAGTTTGTAGAGATGCCTGATAATAGTGAGAGTGATATACAGGTCTTTGTTGCAGAAGTAAGTACTGGTGGAAATGGATTTCCAAATATGACATCTTCGGTTTGTAGAGAGCTGTCAGGGCATATGATCTTAAGTCCGAGCTATACTCAAGATTGTGATAGATTCTATTTGTATGTCTTACATGAGTTGGGGCATGTCATGGGCTTGGGTCATTCTTCTGGCGACAATATCATGGGTGCTATCTCTACAAGACACCAAGGTCTTCAGCCTGGAGATATAAAAGGAATGCAACAGATATATGGGGAGTAATATGAAGATGCCAATAAACTGAGTAGTGTTAAGCTTTCACTTCCTTCTTGCCCCCAAACATATCAGACTTAATCAGCAATACCAAGAGCACGCCCATAAATGCAGAGCCTCCATAATCAGGCGTATGCTTAAAGATATGTATCACAGTAAACACCATCATAAACACAGCAAAGAAACCAGCAATGTGTTTCCTATACTTCGGCATCCAAAGTAGGATGCCCGCCGCGAGCTGTAAAACACCTAAGCCATACCAAACACTTTGAGGTATATATTCCATCATAGAGCAAGGCGGTTCTAAAAAATTAAAAAACTTGTCTGCACCGACCATAAAGAAAAAAAGGCTGCAGAAGGCAACTAAGATATTTGTGATATTCATAGCATAAAGTACTTATCAGTACCTTAAGATACTAATATAGATTACATCCCCTTCATCCATTGATCTATCTTTCGAAAAGGAATATGCTCACTAATATCCTCGGCGTAGAAGGCAACATCAATCTTGCCTTTCTCATTGATTAGAAAGTCGGCAGGCAGTCGATTCATAGCACCATCTGGATCGATCCGCGCATATCCTTTAGTCACTGACCTCAGTATCGCCAATGGCTTAGTAGCCACTTTTGCAAATCCAGACCAAGAAGTTTCTAGACCAAATGCCTCATACCAATCACAGTCTGGATCTGATACAAACTCAAAAGGAGCTTCATGCTCAGTATGATACTTTTCCATCTTCCTGATCGGAGATTGGAAAACAGCTACTGCATTGATACCAGCTGGCTCATATTTTTTATCGTATCTTTTTATAAAGTCATGAATCCTCAAGTTACAAAGTTGGCATCCTGCATATCTGTAGAATGATAAGATAAGTGGTCTTCCCTTGTAGTCAGATAAGCTAATTTCATTTCCTGATAGTGTGTGTCCTACGAGGTTTGGGATTTTTGTTCCGTTCGTTAGTCTGTTCATTAAGAGAGAAACCATTTTATGGTGATTTAGTTTTGGATATTGACAATTTTTTACATTTCGATTTCTGTTGGATTCCCTTCCTAGTATTGGGGATTCAATTTAAAGAACATGTCTTATTATTACCAAACCCATCCTCTTCCTTCCCTTAAAAATGGAAGGACGGCAACAACGTTGGCTAAAGAGTTTCGACCATTATCACAAAAGGAGATCTGCACGTCGGATTATTAAAATAAATTTAGAAATTCAGACTAGCGCGGCTATGGATGATTTGGGTGGCGGCCAAACTTGCACAGGCTAAAAGAAATGATAGGCAACACATTCACTTCCTTTACACAATGATCATTACAGTCACAACCAATAATCCACCTTACAGCCTTTCTTTTACTGCGTTTTAAATCAGACGATTTTGCTCAACTTTTATAAAAAGTTGAAAGAATAAAAAAAGTAAGTTGATTTACAAAATCACATTGCAATAGTTCTCTCCAATTTTAAACTAAAAAATCAGCGTGTAAAACCCGAAATTACAGCAACACTTGCTCTGGCGAACTTGGGTTCATACTTAGTTTTCTGCCTCCCGCGCCTTATATTCCTAAAGGAAGGCCAACGCGCCCTCTAGCAAATATGATCTTTGATTAAAGAGAGATGGGAGCCCTTTAAGGTAAGGGCGCAGGTAGCTTTCCATAAAAAAGTATTCTACAATAACCAACTCATCCCTAACCCTTCTCTTACAAGAGAGGGACAAGAATTTAGGCTTAACACAAGCTAATCCTCTTCCAAATAAAGTACCGGTAACATGAAGTATAAATTAAAATGATTTTAAAAAAATCATTCCCGCGTTGCCATGGATGATTTGCGAGGCGGCCATACTCGCACAGGCTAAAATAATTGATGGGCTCCACGATCACTTCCTTTACACCTTGACTTACAAAGCACTATGAATCGCTCCTTCACACAACCATTATTTTACTGCGTTTTAAATCAGACGCTTTTGCTCAACTTTATTAAAAAGTTGAAAAAATAAAGTGAATTAAAATAAGCACATTACAAAAGCAATCTCCAATCTGAAATTGGAAAAATCAGAAGATTCAAATCAAAGTGAGGCTAAAGGCCTACAACAACCTATAACCCCTTCTTGATTTACTCAAATTTATCAAAATATAACATTGCAAAAAATGAGCAAAGGTCAACTCATCTTAACCCTTCTCTTACAAGAGAAGGACAGTGATGTCGGGTTAGCACAAGTTTACCGTCCTTCCATAATAAGGGAAGGAATGAGGTTGGGTTAATTAAAAGCCCACGGCATAAGTTACATCTAAAATAAAATTAGAAAAAACAAAGAGGCGTCATGACATATAAGCAAAGCTGAGGCAGGAAGCATATAACAACCCTTGCTCTGTGGCAAAGCACAGGTTAACAACCCGCCCGCTGTCGCGGTTCTCTCCTTTGAAAGCCCCCCAGACTTTCATTTTGCTCAACTATATAAAAGCAGAAAAAACCAAACAATATAATAGGTAAAAAAAGGATATATCAACCCGCCCGCTGTCGCGGTTCTCTCCTTTGAAAGTCCCCCAGACTTTCATTTTGCTATAGCAAAAATCAGTCGTTCCTATTCAATATTCTTTCTCTTAGGTGGATCCGTATCAGCCATATACTGCATGCCCCCGATGTTAGTCAGATAAGCCATCAAGTCGCCATCGCCTCCTTTAAAAGTATTGGCAGTGTAGAGCATGAAGTTCTTGATGTCTGCAAGCTCTTCCTCAGAAAGCATCCCATCAAAGTTAGGCATGCCTTCGCTGAGTAGTCGACCATTAAGAACGATGTCATCGTATGCATTGAATACACCATCACTTGATAACATCAAGCTTGGGATATTACCTCCGGTGAACCATGGGTTACCATGGCACCCGATACAATATTGAGCATATAAATTAAAGCCTTCACCAAGGTGATTAGGCGTTGCGGATGGATCAGGTGTCAATGAAGTAAATGTCATCTCTGCAGGTGGCAACTTCTCAAGAGCAGGCGCATCTCCACCGATCTTAAATGTATAAACCGTGCCTGGATGCAGTCTGCCGGCAATATTTTCGGCTTGACCGACCACACCTCCCCATCCTACAAAGATGGTGATATGTTGTACCCCATCGACGAGATAAGTCACTGGCGAAGCGATGCCTCCAGATCTTATATCATACTGCCATAGTACCTCTCCTGTCATGTCATCTCTGATGCTGAAGTTACCCTCGGCATCTGCTTGCATGAGGAGGCCTGTCGCTGTTGACATCAAGCCGCCGTTATAACGAAGCGCTTGCTTCTGGGTCCAAACCCGTTCTTGCTTGACAGGATCATAAGCGATGAGCTCACCATAGCTGATAAATGGTTGCGGCGCCTCTGGATTAGTATCAAATACAGGGGGTATATACAACTTACCCGCTAAGCTAATCTGCGCGCCCAAAGCTGCCGCAACGCCTTCTTCCGTCGGTATATGCTGATAAGGCGATATCTCTACAAGACCTGGTATATACACCAGTCCTGTTCTCTTACTATAGGTCATCGGATGCCAGTTATGTCCACCAAGGTTACTTGGGGCTATATAGTGCGTGGCGCCATCATCATAGCGA
>CALIHL010000204.1 GCA_938022935.1 uncultured Saprospiraceae bacterium | reverse complement strand
AAGAGGGATAGCTCAATAATTAAGCTCCAATATTTGTCTATCTTAACTTCACTTCCGATAATCTAAGGTATGAAGTTGTGCGCTTACATAGTTATGGCTCTGTTGATAAGCTGCTGTCTCAGTTGCTCTACTTCGATGCCTGATGATGTCAAGTTGGCTTACGATAACCTACCAGAACATGTAGACTTCAACTATGATGTCAGACCGATTTTGACAGATAGATGCTTCAGCTGTCATGGACCTGATAACAATGCTCGCCAAGCCGAACTACGACTTGATCTTGAAGATGAAGCTAAAGCCAGTCTGGTCTCGGGCGCAGGCAAAGCGATCATATCAAGAAGTCCAAGCAGAAGTGAGCTGATCCAGAGGATCCTAAGTGATGATCCAGAGTTGATGATGCCGACACCAGAATCTCACCTTGTGTTGAGCAGCAAAGAAAAAGCGGTGCTATACAAGTGGATCGAAGATGGCGCAGAATGGAAGAATCACTGGGCATTTGATATACCAAAAGATATAGCGGTACCGAATCAGATAGATGGCTGGAATGCAAACAACGAGATCGATCGGTTTATCCTGCAAAAAGTAAGCGTCCACGGGCTTTCTCCCAGCGAGGAAGCCAATAAAGAGCGGTTGCTGAGGCGAGTTAGCATGGATCTAACAGGGTTGCCTCCTTCTATTGAGGAGATGGACGCTTTCGCAAACGATAACTCAGATGACGCTTATGAAAAAGCTGTAGATCGCTTACTGGCATCCAAAGCAGCTGCAGAACGGCTGACTATGGAGTGGTTAGACTTGAGTCGATATGCCGACTCTCATGGCATGCATGCTGATGGCTACAGATTGATGTGGCCATGGCGTGATTGGGTCATAGATGCTTTTGATCAAAACATGCCTTATGACCAGTTTGTCACTTGGCAAATAGCAGGAGACCTCATACCCAATGCAACACATGAGCAAAAGTTAGCCACTGCCTTCAACAGAAATCATACGATGACAGCAGAAGGCGGAGCCATCGATGAAGAGTTTAGGTTAGCATATGTCTTTGATAGAACGGAGACAGTTGGGACAGCTTTTCAAGGATTAACGTACAACTGTGCTCGATGTCATGATCATAAGTTTGATCCCATCTCTCAGAAAGAATATTATCAGATGAACGCCTTCTTCAACAATGTCAAAGAACTGGGCATGACAGGTGATGATGGCAACTATGGCCCTATGCTTGCGATCCCTTCTGCAGAACAAGCACTACAACTACAAAAGATACAAAATCAACTTTCTGCAAAAAAAGAAGAACTCCAACTAACAAAAGAAAAGGCCCTGGCAAAAGCTGATTTTATAAATAGCTTATCAGACGTTAGCGTTGGTAGCAAAGAGATAGTCCACGCAAGATTCGAGTCAATTAGAAAAAGAAATGATTCGGACAAACAAAATAAAATCAACGGGGACTACGGCTCCTCTCTAAGTGCATATGTCGTTGACAACAACCCAGACATCACGAGCAATGCAGAAACAGAGATTGTAAAAGGCATCAAAGGTAACGGTCTAAAGTTCACTGGAGAATATGACGAAGTCTATCTACAACAAGTACCTAACTTCGAAAAGAACGAACCTTTTTCTGCTAGTATGTGGATCAACACAACTAAGCGCGATACCGACAAAACCCAGATGCTTCTTTGTACCTCTGGAGAAAAAAACAACTTCTGGCGTGGGTGGGAGTTCGATCTTGATAGTAGAAATAGGCTAAATGTTAGGTTGATTCATTCGCTACCGCACAACTATCTACACGTTCAATCCTTGGATAGTATACACCTAAATACTTGGACACAAGTAGGATTCTCGTATGACGGAAGTGAAAGTGGTGAGGGCGTTCAGATATTTATAAATGGAAAGTTGGCATCAACCACTATCCCTTATGATCATCTATATAAAACCATCCAGCCTGTGGCAGGAGTGCCTGCCAAGGACTTTTCAGATGATATCAATAAAAAATCTTTTGATGATATAGAGCTGGCTTTTAAAAAAATAAAGCGACCTGTAAAAGTTGGAAAGAGCTACAGAGCTTATACTGGCGAATACGGCGTCTTCAAAGGTGTCATAGATGAAGTTAGAATATACGATGGTGCACTTTCTCAAGCGGAGATGACTATCGTCAGCGACGCACAACAAGTCGATGATTATAATCTATCAAAAAAAGAAAAAGAAGAATACGCTCTTCAAAAAGACAGATCCGTTCGTACTATAAAAACTCAACTTCAAGAACTTCAAAATCAAGAACAAAAGATAATTGCGTCCATCCCTGAGGTAATGGTTATGGCAGAGCTTTCTAAGCCCAATAGAATGTACGTCTATAATAGAGGTGACTACACCCAGCCGACAGAAGAAGTGCGAGCTGAAGTGCCTTCTGTACTGCCGGCATTTCCTGATGATCTACCTAAGAACAGGTTGGGCTTAGCACAATGGCTTTTTAGAAATGATAACCCACTCACGGCCCGAGTTACGATAAATCGGTATTGGCAGTTGATATTTGGAAAAGGGATTGTAGATACGCCGGGTGATTTTGGCTTGCAGGGTTCCCTACCCACGCATCCAGAGTTACTGGATTGGCTTGCTATAGACTTTAGAGATAATGGGTGGGATGTTAAAAGGTTATTAAAGCAACTGGTCATGTCGGCTACATATCGTCAATCATCAGAAATAAAAGAAGGAGACATTGAAAAAGATCCTGACAATACTTGGTTGGCAAGAGGAGCAAGCTATAGACTACCTGCTGAAATGATCCGTGATAACGCACTCGCAGCAAGTGGACTGCTTGTCAAAGAACAAGGTGGATCAAGTGTAAGACCATACCAACCAGAGGGGCTATGGATTGAAAAATCATCCTTTAGTAAGATCCTACTCAATTATAAAGAAGATAACGGGGAAGACCTTTATAGAAGAAGCATGTATACTTTTATAAGACGCACTGCTCCCCCACCATCTATGACCGTTTTTGATCAACCCAATCGAGAAGTTTGTACGATCAAAAGAGAAAACACTAGTACACCTTTACAAGCACTCGTCTTGCTCAATGATCCACAATTTGTAGAAGCAGCCAGAGTATTGGCAGAGCGTATGCAATTAGAAGGAGGCAATGATCTATCAGAGCAATTACAATATGCTTTTAGATTGGCAACTGGTAGAAAGGCGGACAGTCAAGAGCTTGAGATATTTGAAAAGTTATATCATGATCAATACGATTTATTTAAAAAGGACAAAACTGCTTCAAAAGGACTACTCAATGTTGGGGAGACTATAGCAGACCTGTCTTTGGATAAATCGCATACGGCAGCGCTGACTATAGTAGCCAGCACGATGATCAATCATGATGAAGCCTATATGAAGCGATAACATTAATCACACTTTCTAATTAGAATATATGTGTAGATGCGATAATGAAAATAAGAACTATAGCCGGAGAGATTTTCTTGGACGGACGACACTAGGGCTAGGGGCGGCTGCATTGACTGGTTTGATTGGACCAGAAAAATCTTTTGCTAACACGATACAAAATATCACAGCTAATAATGGAGTGCCGCGTTTGCCTCATTTCCCGCCAAGGGCAAAAAGAGTCATCTACTTATTTCAAAGTGGAGGGCCTTCTCAGATGGAGCTCTTTGATCCAAAGCCTACTCTTAACAAGTTAGTAGGTCAAGACATACCTGAAAGTGTTTTAGGTGGTCAACGCCTTACTGGCATGAGTTCAGGTCAGGCGTCATTGCCTTTAGCGGGAAGCATATTTGGGTTTAACCAACATGGAAATAGTGGTGCTTGGGTGACTGAGTTGATGCCACATACGGCCAAAGTAGTAGACGACCTCTGCTTTATAAAGTCAATGCATACAGATGCCATCAATCACGATCCTGCAGTTACGTTTATGCAGACGGGCTCTCAGTTATCAGGTAGGCCGTCTATGGGTTCATGGTTGAGTTATGGACTTGGTTCTGACAATGAAAACTTGCCATCATTCGTCGTACTCATCACTAAGGGAAAATCAGGAGGGCAACCTTTGTACGCACGACTATGGGGTAATGGTTTTTTACCATCGCATCATCAAGGCACACAGTTTCGCGGAGGAAAAGATGCCGTGCTCTATCTTGAAAACCCGCCAGGAGTAGATCCTATCAGTAGGCGTAACCAGTTGGATCATTTGAAATCATTGGAAACTCATAACCATCAAAAAAATGGTGACCCTGAACTACTCGCTCGGATGAAACAATATGAGATGGCGTATCGTATGCAGACATCTGTACCTGAGATAATGGATGTCGACAAGGAGCCTGATCATGTCTACGATATGTATGGACCAGATAGTAAGATACCAGGCACATATGCTGCTAACTGTCTGCTGGCACGAAGACTAGCAGAGAAAGATGTAAAGTTTATCCAACTATACCACCAAGGTTGGGATGCACATGGCGCGCTTCCTTATATCATGAGAAGGCAATGTAAAGAAACGGATCAAGCCACAGCAGCTCTAATCACTGATCTTAAACAAAGAGGCCTATTAGAGGATACATTAGTTGTTTGGGGAGGTGAGTTTGGCCGTACCGCTTACTCTCAAGGGAAACTAACTGACGATAACTATGGTCGCGACCATCATCCAAAGTGCTTCACTATGTTTATGGCTGGTGCAGGTGTGAAGAAGGGTTATTCGCATGGAGTTACTGATGAGTTTGGTTATAACATCATAAAAGATCCTGTACATGTGCACGACTTTCAAGCTACGGTGATGCACCTCTTAGGTGTAGATCACGAGCGACTTACATTTAAACATCAAGGCAGAAGATATAGATTGACCGATGTACATGGTCACGTCGTCAAAGATCTCTTAGCATAGAAATTATAAAATGGAAAAACACAAATTAGAACGAAGACAGTTTTTAAAATACGGAAGTGTTACTGCATCTGCTGGAGCAATAATTGGATGGAGTAGTTGCAAGGAGACGACTCCTTCTCCTACAGTTTCTGAAGCTAAGGAAACAAGTTACAAAGTTGGTCATGGTGATTTTGTCTATGAAGTTGATAAGCTTTGGGGCGTTCAAAATGACAAGAAGATCCCCGTAGATAATTGTCATGAGATGGTCATGGACAAGCAAGGCCATATCATCATGTGTACAACACATGTGAACAACAACATCATCTTCTACAATAAAGATGGAGATGTTGTAAAAAGTTGGGGAAAGGAATATCCAGGAGCTCATGGCTTGACACTCAGTGATGAAGGTGGAGAAGAGTTTCTATACTTAACAGATACCATCAAAAATCAAGTCTACAAACTAACCATGGATGGTCGAAAGATCATGACATGGGATTATCCCAAAGAGGTAAGTGCTTATGGAAGTGCGGCTCAATACCAACCTACAGAAACCGCAGTCGCTGATAATGGTGACATTTATATAACAGATGGTTATGGACAAAATATCATCACCCAGTATGATGCTCAAGGCAAATACATCAGACACTTTGGAGGCACTGGTGATGGGGAAGATCAATTTCAAACTGCACATGGCATCTGTATCGATAAGAGATCAGGTACTCCAGAGCTCCTAATAACTTCTCGGAGCAAGCAAGAATTTAAAAGATTCTCAATGGATGGCAAACACATAGAAACTATAAAGCTGCCTGGCTGCTCCATATGTCGACCTGTTATCAAGGGGGACAATTTATACTTTGCGGTCATTGTCACAAAAAGCTGGTGGGACTATGATGGCATGGTCGCCGTCTTGGATAAAAACAACAAAGTAGTCTCCATGCCAGGAGGATCAAGTCCAACATATACCAATGACGTGCTTCAGATGCCAGAATATGATGGAAAAACCTTCCTTAATCCCCATGATGTCTGTATAGATAATGATGAAAATATTTATGTGCCTCAATGGTATTCTGGAAAAACTTATCCCATTAGACTAAAAAGAGTTTAATTAGGACATTCAAAAAGAAAGAATTAAATGCTCTTACTTGACATAACTGGATTCATAGGACGGTTTCACCCACTCTTCGTTCATTTGCCAATAGGTTTTATAATCGCGGCAGTACTGATTGAGTGGCGGATGAAAGACAGTAAATATCAAAATGTCGTCTCATATCTTTGGCTATTGAGTGCCATAACTGCAGGCGTTGCTAGTCTCTGCGGTTGGTTCTTAGCCAACGATGGAAGTTATGCCAATTGGACATTGTTTGCACATAGATGGTTGGGCATACTGATAGCTGTGGTAAGTTTATATGCATGGTATACTCGAAGATCATCAAAGCCAAGTCCAGTAAGCAAGAAAGCCACCAACATAGTTGCTATAGTGATGCTTGCCATCACAGGTCATCTCGGAGGCAACATGACCCACGGTTCAGATTATCTTTTAGAGTATGCCCCTCGCCCTATTCAAAAGTTAATGGGCTATGGTAAAACAGGAAATGACTTGCCACAGTTTGCAGATCCAGATAGTGTGATGACTTATAGAGACATCATCTTTCCAACTTTTGAACAGAAGTGCATGGGCTGTCACAATGACAATGTGCAAAATGGTGGGCTCAATATGTCTTCCATTGACTCTATAAAACTTGGAGGTGATGGTGGACCCGTTATCGTGAGTGGAGATATAAAGAGCGAGCTATTAAGAAGAGTAACACTCCCTACATCCAGCGCTAAGTTTATGCCCACTAGTGGCACTCATATGACATATCACGAAGTACGACTCTTAGAATGGTGGATCACACAAGGAGCAGATTATAATACATCGATCTCCGCCATGACAGCTAACCCAAGTATACAATCCATACTCATGAGCATATATGGCTTGGATATAACACCGCGACCATGGATTGAAAAAACTAAAGTCTCATTACCAGATTCTATTGCAATATCTTCGATCAATTCGACAGGTATCAAGCTCAATGTTATTTCTAATAGCAACGGTTGGGTAGAAGTGAGTAACTTCATTGGATCAGAGGTAACTGAAGAACAACTTAAGAGTCTATCGGCAGCTTCAGATCAAATCACTTGGTTACAACTTCCAAAAAGTGGCCTAACAGATGAGATGTTAAGTTATATAAATAGTTTATCCAATCTTACAAAGCTCAAGATCCAAGGTAACCCGATCACTTCAGCAGGACTAGCACAATTAGAAAATTTATCCAACTTAGAAACGCTCAATCTTACCAATACAAAAGTGGATGATGGCATCTTCGATCTAATCAGTAACATGCCAAAACTTAAAAGTATCTACCTGTGGCAGTCTGATGTAACAACAGAAGCATTAGAGGATGCCAGAAGTAGTTATCCTAATATTGACATAGTTGGAGGGCTTGAAAATTAGAAAGAAAGCTTACTTCTTTCTATCCATTATCTTAAATGTATAAGCATACTGATTCCGTTCATCAGCATCATGGTGCTCTTCAAAAGAAAGATCAAACAAATCATCATCAACTTCTGGAAAGTAAGTATCTCCTTCTGGTGAAGCATGAACTTCTGTTAAGTAAAGTCGATCCCATATACCAAGCGTTTGTTTGTATATGTTTCCACCACCTAGGATAAAAGCTTCCTCTTCTCCTTCTTTGTGTGCATAGGCTAACGCCTCGTCTATAGAGTGCACGATGATCGCCCCAGAATGATAATAAGTCTTATCTCGCGTGACTACAATATTGACTCTCTTTGGAAGAGGATTGGGTATAGACTCAAAAGACTTTCTACCCATGATGATATGTCTATGAAGTGTCTTTTCTTTGAACCACTTTAAGTCACCTGGTAGCCTCCATGGCAGATCATTATCGATGCCAATCACACTGTTCTCTCCTCTTGCTACTATAGCCGATATTATCATAGTTGTTTAGGTCTGTATTTTATAAAATGTATATCTACGAAGATGGTTCTAAGGAAGGTCTACAAAATTAAGTCCCTTGATTCTTTCTTCAACTCTGAGTCTATTTGGAGCTATGCTGTCATTGAGGTATTTTTCGATGAAGAGGCCTGCTATAGGTGCAGCTACAGAACTTCCTCCTCCTGCATTTTCTACATAAACTGCAATTGCAATCTTTGGGTCATCCTTTGGCGCAAAAGCAAAAAAAACGGAGTGATCATTGCCTGCGTTTTGAGAAGTCCCTGTCTTTCCGCAAATGTCTAAACGAGGTACATATGCCCTGATACCGCTACCAGCTCTAACGACTAGGTCCATCCCATCGATCACAGTTTCAAAGTGTTGACTATCTATAGGAACAGTTTGTTTCTCTGTATAGTTTAGGCCTATCTGATCGCTTGAAGCAAATGATTTTATAATATGCGGTGTGTAATAAAACCCTCTATTGGCAATTATAGCAGCAAGGTTAGCCATCTGTAAAGTTGTCAGCTGAAGCTCGCCCTGTCCAATACCCAAAGAAAGTATGTAGGTAGATTTCCAAGAGTATTCTCTTGTATTGATCCTCTTATCATAATATGCAGCACTGGGTCTAAAACCTTCTCGTTCGTTCAAAAGATCAACACCTAGTTTTTCTCCTATGCCAAATTGTTTAAGGTAGCCCATCAACTCATCAAGTCCTTGCCCAGGATTATTGTAACCATAACGATCTATGTAATCACGGACCATCTGATAATAGTAAGTATTACAAGAGTATTGTAAAGCTGTTTGGATATTATTAGGCATAGGATGATCTCTACACCCTTGTGAAAACCCTTTTCTTTTATTCACGTGATACTCTCCTGTGCATACCATTGGCTTCTTGCCATACCAAACCCCTTCTTGCAGAGCGATCAAAGAAAGAATAGGTTTGAATATTGATCCTGGTGGATACGTCGCTTGCAAAGGTCGATCTAACAACGGTTCGTTGATGGAGTCGGAGAGCATTTCTAAAAAGGTATTACTTCTAGTTTTACCCAGAGACAACTTGTTAGGATCATATGTCGGAGCGCTGATGATCGATAGGATCTCTCCAGTGCTCGGCTCTATGGCCACGATGGAGCCTCTCTTGTTTTCCATTAATGACTCTCCATATGCTTGAAGATCCACATCAAGAGTAGTTAATATATCTTCTCCAGAAGTAGCGTCATTGTCTAACTGTCCATCATTATATTCTTCAATCTCTCTACCTACATTATCCTTTAGGATGTACTCTACTCCTTTCCTACCTCTTAGCTGATCTTCATAGACCCGCTCTATGCCGCTGGTTCCTTTTATATCTCCTATGGCATAGATCTCAGGTTGTGATTCTATATCTGCATTATTGACCTCACTGATATATCCAAGTACATGAGCGGCATGCGGACTCGGATAATTACGTTTGTTCTTAAGCTTAGAATAGAAACCTGGAAACCGAAAGAGATGCTCTTGAAATCTTGCAAAATCAACTGGTTCGATATTGGATAAAAATGTGATCGGTATATACTTCTTAAAATACCTCCTTGAAGTAGCCGTCTTCTTCAGCTCTTCATAGTCTCCTATAGAGATACCTAAAAGATCACAGAAGAGATCTATATCCATGTCCTCTTCAACTTCTTGGTATATCATCTCCAACTCATAAGTTGGTTCGTTAACTACCAGCAACTCTTGGTTGCGATCGTAGACAATGCCTCTTGGCGCAGAAATACTTCTTTTTATAAGCGTTCTACTTTGTGCTTGATCTCTATACTTTTTATCTAAGATCTGGTGATCAAAAAGATGCGCGAGCAAGAGTAAACTTCCTACACATATAATCAGGACTATGACGCGATATCTTGAACTTTGATCCATATATCAGATGACCATTTTATAAAGAGCAATGATCAAATATGAAACGACAAAACTCATCAACGTATTGACTAAGATCTTAGCGATATATACGAATGTAAATGCGTCTAAAGCAAAGTAGGTGAATATATGAACGAATAGTAAGATGCCGAGATAGTAGAGAAACCAATTCATCCCGTATGCTTTCGGACTTATATCCAAGTTGTTGCGATAACCTTGGCGTGGCTCAAGTAATCTTAAAATGGTGCCTCTAAAGAACCCAGTCAATACCAAAGCTGCAGTGTGTACTCCTGGTGAATCATAAAATGAATCTATTAGTAAGCCTAAGAAAAATGCTATTAAAACAACTGCAGATCGTCTCAGCTCTACAGGAAGAAAAATGATAATTATAGGATAAATAATTACCGATAAAGTAAACCTATCAAATACCACGATTTGAATATTCTTGAGCAGCAAAATCTGAACAAGGACAATGATAACTGATGTGACGATGTGGCCTATATGGAGCCTATTCATCTTCTATAAGGGAGATAAGTTCTTTGGCAAAGTTACCTTTTAAAACATATACATAGTCCAAACTTGAAAAGTCTACCAACGGTTTAACGGCTACATCATAGAAAGCTCCGTTCTTATTGACATCAAATGACAAGACTTCTCCTACATCAAGTCCAGGAGGAAAAATAGTAGAGTATCCATTGGTAACAATTTTATCCCCGAGATTTATGTCAGCATGCGTTGGTATAGCATTCAGGATAAGCGAGGAATAAGCTTGTCCATCCCAAGACACTGTACCGAAGTAATCTTTCTCAGCGATGCTTGCACTCACTCTTATATCTACGTTGACTAGAGATATGACTGTTGCATATCTTTCATTGACGCTCTTGACGATTCCTGCTATTCCACCTAGTGTAACTACACCCATCGATGGTTGAACACCATCTAAACTTCCTTTATCGATTGTAAAATGATTGCGAACTGATAGGATACTATTATTGATCACATGGGCTGGGATCACATCGTATGCCAGTTGGTTACTATCCGGCATGGCCACTTCTGATCTCGGCATACTGATGATCTCCTGTAGTAGACGAGCATTTTCTTTAAGCAAGTCCGCGTTGGATTCTTGCAGTGACATATAATCTTTGAGCTCAGAAGTCTTCTTCAATAAAGACCCTGACATCAAAGATGATGAATGCAAAAAGATGTCTCTCTGTTTCTGATTAAAATTGATGATCAATATAAATGCGATGAGTTCGCACAAGATGAATAGTGCTATATGAGAATACCGTTGAGCCAGTGATGCCAAAAAAGACATACCTACATACTTCTACGGTCCATGAGGAAAGTGTACTCTTTTGTATGCTTGAGTGCTTTACCAGTACCTCTTACTACAGCTCTTAGTGGATCGTCTGCGACAAATACTTTCAACTTAGTCTTCTCGGCGATACGCTTATCAAGTCCTCTGAGCAATGCTCCACCTCCAGTCAAAAAGATACCTGTGCGATATATATCTGACGAAAGTTCTGGTGGTGTTTCTTCAAGAGCTCGGATGATCGCATCTTCGATCTTCGCGATAGACTTATCTATAGACTCAGCTACTTCTTCGTGTCCAACAAATATCTGCTTCGGTATACCGGTTAGCAAATCTCTACCATTGACAGCTATCTTTTCTGGTGGATTCTCTAACTCTATAATAGCAGAGCCTACTTCTTTTTTGATTCTTTCTGCAGTTCGCTCACCGATCAAAAGGTTATGCATCCTCTTGACGTACTCGACTATATCGTCGTTGAGTTCATCTCCTGCTGTTCTTATAGATTGATCTGTTACAATACCTGCAAGTGCGATGACTGCGATCTCAGTAGTTCCACCTCCTATGTCTATGATCATGTTCCCCATAGGCTCCATCACGTTGATCCCGATACCAAGTGCTGCTGCCATTGGCTCATGGATCAGGTAAGTCTCCTTAGAGTCAACGTGGTCTGCACTATCAAATACAGCTCTCTTTTCTACTTCGGTTATTCCTGATGGGATACATATGACCATCTTGAGATGAGTGAAGAACTTACGTCTTCCTTCGACCATGTTGATCATCCCTTGGATCATGTTCTCTGCCGCTTGGAAGTCAGCGATCACACCATCCTTCAGCGGTCTTACGGTCATGATATTGGCGTGGGTCTTCTCATGCATGTGCATGGCTTTGATGCCCACTGCAAGAAGCTCTCTCGTGTTGCGATCCATAGCAACTATAGATGGCTCATCTACAACAACCTTCTCTTCATAGACAATCAGGGTATTTGCAGTACCCAAATCAATCGCCAACTCCTGCTTAAAAAAACTAAATAGACCCATTTATTTTAACCTCACTCTTTGTGGTGACCTACAATTACTTCCCAAAAATCATTCCTATCTAAGTACTTAATAGCTATATCACGGATATGATTAGCATCAAATGATAGAGATGACTTAATAAGGGTGTCTAATTCGTCCAAGGGAATGCGCAACAAAGCTAATGATTTTATTGCCCTAATACTATTGAATGGCCCATCAAATAGGTTTAAATAGTTACCCATCATATAGTTGTTAACTAACTCGATTTCTTCATCAGAAACAAGATCTGATCTAAGGCTTTCCATCTCTTGGTAGATACCCTCTAAAGTTTCGCTCAAGTTCTCATTGGCCACCTCCGTTGATATCATAAAATCTCCGTCGTGTAGATGACTATCCATCGAACTGTAGATGCCATAAGTCAACCCTTTCTTCTCTCTTAGTTCTGAGACCAGACGCGATCCAAAATATCCGCCCAAAAGATTACAAACATAATTGAGCGCACTAAAGTCCTCATGCTTTCTATTGAACGCCTTACGCGCGATCCGTATCGATGATTGATGTGTTCCACCTGGTAAATATATTTGCCGAGGAGTGCTATCAACCCTTGGGGTTGTATACTCACGATCTTGCTTTTTTCCCGTCTGCATCTTAAGACATAAGCCATCTATCATCTTGCGATCTTCATCTGTGATATCTCCTGCTACAAATACCTGACAGTTATCAGCTACCAAATGTTGTCGATGATGCTCATGCAGTAGATCTACACTGACCGCGTTGTAGTACTCGGGAGCACTATTGTATCCATATGGATGATCCGCCCCGTACATGGCTTCTGTAACTGCTCTATACGACAGTATGTCTGTTTTGGCCAACTGGACTTTTAACCGCTCTATGCTCTTCTTCTTGTATAAAAGCCACTCTTCTTTCTTAAAGTGAGGTTCGCTGATGATCACACCGATGATATCCAGGAACCTAGGTAGTTGTTGTTTTAAACAAACACCTTTGACCGTTATAAAGTCCATACTTGAGTTGATTGACAGCGTCGCACCCATATAGTCCAACTCTTCTGAGATGACTTCGCTGGTATATGGACCAGCTCCTTCGCGAAGCAAAGCTGCGCATGCACCTGAGACCAACTTTGTCGACTCAAGTGGTCGTCCAGCTGTATATACGATCTCTATCGTCGTGATACCACAACCCTCTTTTCTGACTTCATAGACAGGTATATCTTGCTCCGAGTGATAATTAATCACTTCAGGGGTTATGATCTTCCTGATCGGGAGAATCTCTGGAGGTTTAGATAGATAATCTAGTTGACTCATAGGGTCGTTAATAACGGATGTAAAAGTATATTTATGATCGAGATAACCATGTCCTTACAATCTTCTATTTTTGCGGGCTATGGTTTATAGCATATTGCTATCATGACTCATGTCATTTATCGAAAACATAACCAATGAAATTTAGCGTCTCTTCTTCTGATTTACAGAAAAAGTTATCCTTAGCCAACGGTGTAGTAGGAGCTAACACGGTACTGCCTATACTTGAGGACTATTTGTTTGACCTCAAGGGAAATATGCTGACCATAACAGCTTCTAACCTTGAGACTACGATTATCACTTCTGTTGAAGTCAATGGAGAAGAAGATGGTCAGATCGCCATCACAGCAAAGATATTACTCGATACGCTTAAGGCGCTTCCTGAGCAGCCTGTGACATTTCACGTAGATGACAATGTTAAAGCCGTAACGATCACTTCTGCTTATGGTAAGTATAAGTTAGCCGGAGACAGCCCTGATGACTTTCCTGATCTACCAGCATTGGAAGAAGCAGAGACGATTCACTTAGGAGGAGACCTCGTCAAGAGTGCGCTGGAGAAAACCTTGTTCGCGACAAGCAACGATGAACTTCGTATGGCGATGCAAGGAGTCTATGTACAGATAGAAGAGTCCAGCATCATCTTCGTTGCAACAGATGCTCACAAGTTGGTGAAGTATACATTTAAGACAGAGGATCATGCTAATCCGACAACATTCATTATCCCTAAGAAAGGACTCGTCCTTCTTAAGAATGCCTTGAAGTCAGATGATCCAGTTGAGATCTCATACAACAAGAACAATTGCTTTTTTATACTTGGAGATACGCAAGTGATTATCAGATTGATCGATGCAAAGTATCCAGATTATAACGCAGTGATCCCTTACGACAACGCTAATAAGCTGACACTTGATAGAGTTGACTTTCTTAACTCTCTGAGACGTATCGCTATCTATGCTAACAAATCAACTAATCAAGTTGTGCTCAACATAACGGATGCCAGCTTGACGATATCAGCTCAAGATCTTGACTTTAGTAATGAAGCAACGGAGCAATTGTCTTGTGAGTATACAGGTGATCCGATGAACATCGGTTTCAACGCTAAGTTTCTAATTGAGATGCTTGGAGTGCTAACAACAGACCAGATCAATATCAAACTGTCTACACCTAATCGCGCAGGTATATTGATTCCTTCTGACCAACCAGTCGAAGAAGAATTAATCATGCTTGTGATGCCGGTAATGATGGGCAGCTAGATGATGCAACAGAAGAGCTAATCTTCTAATCTCTTACTTATGAAACCGAACATGACGAAAACTGATTTTCGACACACAGGGGCGATGATCATTTTTAGGCAATGGAGATTCTATTGTGAATGTTTGCGGAGCAAAAAATGAAAAGATGAAAATCGGACTATTCTTTGGGTCTTTTAATCCTGTGCACATAGGGCATATGATTATAGCCAATCACATGGTCGAGTATACAGAGATAGACAAGATCTGGATGGTTGTGTCTCCACAGAGTCCGTTCAAGAAAAAGCAATCTCTTGCTTCTAATTATGATCGCTATCACTTAGTCAGTCTTGCAGTGGGAGACAATGATCGCATCCGTCCCAGTAAGATAGAGTTTGACCTACCTACGCCGTCTTATACGATAGACACTTTGACTTATCTCAAGGAGAAACATGAAAAGCAAGAATTTGCTTTGATCATGGGTGGTGATAACCTAAAGTCGTTTCACAAGTGGAAAAACTACGAACAGATATTGGAAAACCACGATATCTATGTCTATAAAAGAAGTGGAAGCGAAGAACATCAATTTGAAGGTCATCCAAGGATTAAAATTGTAGAAGCGCCACTCCTTAATATCTCTGCAACATTTATAAGAAAAGCCATCAAAGAAGATAAGTCAATACAATATCTGGTTCCTGAGGAAGTTTACCAATATCTACACACCAGTCATCTGTACAAATAACAATGCTTCGACTCACGCTAATATATATACTCCTCATCGTAACTGTTAGCACACAAGCTCAAAGCAATCAGGCCATTGGCCAATGGAGAGACTACCTACCCTATCAGCAAGGCACATCCGTTACACAGAACAATGAGAAGATCATATACAGCACACCTCTTAGTATCTTTTCAATTGATAAAAGTGATAACAGCGTCAACTTTCTTTCTAAGGTAAACGGCTTATCCGATATAGGAGTTGAGAAAGTAAGATGGGATCCATTTAACAATCAGTTATTCGTCATCTACACCAATAGTAATATCGACATTGTCCAAGATGAAGATGTTACTAACATCTCTAACATCAAGTTCAACACTACCATCATTGGCAACAAAAAAGTCAACGACGTCTTCTTCCAAAACGAACGTTCTTCTTTCTTAGCTACTGACTTTGGTATTGTGGCTTTTGATAATCAAGATTATAATTTCGGTACAACGATACTCACTGGAGTTGGCATCAATCAGATCACAGCGAGAGACGGAATCATCTATGCTGCCAGCCAAGAAGGAGTCTACTACATCAACTCACAATTAGAAAGCAACATAGCAGACTTTAGTAAGTGGCAGTTTTTAGGACCAGAAGAAGGGCTCCCTTCTCTTTATAAAGCACCGAGTATTGTCAATCACAAAGGGAGCATTTATATAGGCGTCGAAAGTGCTGTATACAAATCAGATGGCGATACTTTCTCATGGACAGAGATACATGATGAAGAAGATCTTGACTTACAGTTTTTACAATCTTCAGAAGATCGATTAATAGCAGGATGGCGAGGGCCCAACTTTGGAAACAACATCCTCTTCTTTGACGAGGAAGACAACTTCTTGCGAAGAGGAGGCAGTTGTGCTGGCGTGCCTGTTGAAGC
>CALIHL010000203.1 GCA_938022935.1 uncultured Saprospiraceae bacterium | reverse complement strand
TTAGCATCTCTGGTACAGTAAGCACCAAGTGGTAGTTGACAGCCGCCATCAAGCAGATTAAGAATCTTACGCTCGACATTAGTACAAGCGGATACATCTGAATGATGTATATCTTTTATGATCGTTCTGCTGACTTTATCATCCTTTCTGCATTGGTATCCGATGACGCCTTGTGCAGGAGCGGGTATAAACTCAAGCGGGTTAAACTTCACTACTTGCAAGTCCGACAGGTCTATGTTTAGTCGCTCCACTCCGGCTGCTGCCAAGACGATCCCATTAACTTCTCCACTTCTCACCTTATTAATACGAGTCGGGACGTTCCCTCTTATATCAACAAGCTTGATACTTTCGTCAAATGAGTGCATCTGTACTTTTCTACGGATAGAAGAGGTGCCGATCGTTGCTCCAGATTTTACCTTAATTGCTTTAGAAGTATCGACATGATCAGGATGGATGATCAAAAGGTCTCTTGGGTTAGCCCTTGTTGACACGCCGGACACCGCTAACCGTGGATGACCGCTCGTTGGCAAATCCTTCAATGAATGAACGGCAACATCGATCTGATTATCTATTAGCGCATCTTCGATCTCTTTGGTAAAAAAACCTTTGCCCTCCATCTTGTTAAATCCCAGATGTTGGATGTTGTCACCTTTTGTTTTGATGATGACTAACTCACTTTGTACGCCTACAGATCCGAGTTTGTCCTTCAAGTCGTTGGCTTGCCAAAGCGCTAACTTACTTCCTCTTGTACCGATTCTGATCATAATAACTATCGAGCTACAAAAGTGATGCATTCTATCGAAGAATGTAGGATTATGATAAGATTTATTGATCTGATATCAAGTAGTGTTTTCTATACGTTAGATTTGTATGAGTATGGGACAAGATCAGAGCGCTCAGACGGCGGGAGATATTTCTAACAAGGTGGATGGAACACTCATAGGCGATCCATCTTTGGAGATCAAAGGACTATCGTCTATAGAGTCAGATAAGGCTAACACCCTCACTTTCTTTGGACATCCTCGATATGAGAAGCATATCTATGGGAAGCAAGAAAGAGTAGTGCTCATACCGAGAACCTACGTTCCACTGGATGTCAAGCACATCACTTTTATCAAAGTCAATAATGTCTATCAAGCATTAAGTCGACTCTCTCAGTTCTTTGACGCTCAAGCGAATGCAATATATCATATTAGCGAATATGCAGTCATTTCAGATGAAGCACAAGTGAGCAGTTCCGTGAGTATCGGACACTTTACGGCTATAGAGGCTGATGCTTCAATAGCAGAAGGCGTAGTCATTATGGATCAGGTTAAGGTGTCCGAAGGCGTAAGTATAGGAGCTGGATCCATTATTCACTCTGGGGTAAAGCTACTTAATGGTGTTTCTATCGGAAAGAGATGTATCATCTATCCCAATGCCGTTATTGGAGCTGATGGCTTTGGGCACATACCCATGGAAGATGGTAGCTACACGAAGCTTCATCACCACGGTTCTGTAGTGATCGAGGATGATGTTGAGATCGGGAGCAATGCCTGCATAGATAGGGGCGCATTAGGCGATACAATCATCAGAACGGGAGTCAAGTTGGATAACTTGGTACATATCGCTCATGGAGCTGAGATTGGCGCAAACGTCGCCATAGCAGCCCAATCTGGCATCTCCGGGTCTTCTAAAATAGGAGCAGGAAGTCAACTTGGAGGGCAAGTAGGAGTGATCGGACATATCAGCATCGCTCCTAACAGTAAGATCCAAGCACAATCAGGTATAGCTGGAGACATCAAAGAGGAAAACCAGAAGTGGTACGGGTATCCCGGTATAAAGTACTTTAACTATCTGCGATCCTTTGCTATCTTCAAGAGACTGCCGGAATTGTTAGAAAGGATAAGACGCCTCGAAGAAAAATAATCGGCGACTCCATCATCGATGTTATCAAGCCCTGACGATCGCCTAACTTCTTATATATTTGCGCATCTATAAACTCCAGTTTTTTTATGTCAGAACCAAAATCAAAGATGCAATCAACTGTAGATCAACCCATTACATGGAAAGGGGTAGGGTTACACAGTGGCAAAGAAACCACAGTGACAGTAGCTCCAGCAGTGGCTGATTTTGGAGTCAAGTTCAAAAGAGTAGATAGGGAAGTTGAAAAACTCCTTATCGCAGACATCAAGTACGTAAGTTCAACAGACAGAAGCACGGACCTTTCAAGAGGTGAGGATGTGATAGGAACAGTAGAGCACCTGCTAGCAGCTATCTGGGGAGCAGGCATCACCAATGCGGAGATACAGTTAGACGGAGATGAGTTACCTATACTTGATGGAAGTGCAGGTCCATTCTTTAAGAATCTTCAGAAGCACTCAGTTGAGCAAGAAGCAAAACACACTAAAGATTGGTTTGTAGAGGAGATCATAACATTTGATGATCCAGAGTCTGGAGCATCTTACATAGTCATGCCTCATGATGAGTTAGTTGTTGATGTGATTCTGTCTTACGACAATTATGACATCGGAGGACAACATGCTTCATACTCAGAGTCACAAGACTTTGGTGATATAGCTGAAGCAAGAACATTCGTGCTGACGTCTGAACTCGAAGAGCTTTGCAAGCGTGATTTGATAAAAGGAGGTAGTTTAGACAATGCGGTTTTGATCTCTTCTGGAGAAAGCGCAGTGCAAGAATTAGAACGTGCACTGGCCTTGTTGGATAGACCTGATAAGGATGAGATATTGGCCCAATTTAAATCGGGTCACCAATTAAAATATAGCAATGAGCTGGCGCGACACAAAGCGCTTGATCTGATCGGTGATATATCACTACTCGGTTATAGACTCAAAGCGAAGATCATAGCTAAAAAACCGGGACATACAGGCAACGCAGCATTAGTAAAACATCTAAAGCCGCTATTGCAAAAAAGTGTAAAACTAAAAGGGAAACCAAAGTATGACCCTTCCGCGACTCCGTTGCACGACGTACTCGATATACAAGGCTTTCTGCCGCATCGATATCCGTTCTTGTTAGTTGATAAGATCATCGAGCTTACGGACAACAGAGTTGTAGGTATTAAAAATGTGACGTTTAACGAAGGATTGTTCCAAGGGCATTTTCCTGGCAATCCAGTTTTTCCTGGCGTTCTCCAGATGGAAGCGATGGCTCAGACGGGCGGTATCTTAGCCCTACACAATGTTGAGAATCCTTCAGAATGGGATACTTACTTTTTGAAGATGGACAATGTCAAGTTCAAAAACAAAGTATTCCCAGGTGATACTTTGATCTTGAAATTAGAATTGCTCGCTCCAATCAGACGAGGTATCGTACAGATGCAGGGGACTGCATATGTAGGAGATAAGATCGTCTCGGAAGGAGAACTTACTGCACAAATTGTAAATCGCAATACGCTCTAATGTCAGGGCAGCCGCACTCTATTATTCATCCAGATGCCGAGATCGGGCAAGGTGTTGTCATTGATCCTTTCGTAACAATTGAGTCAGATGTAGTCATTGGTGATGGTACATGGATTGGTTCACAAGCTTGTATAAAAAGTGGGACGAAGATTGGTGCTAATTGCAAAATATTTCAAGGAGCAATCGTAGGAGGCGATTCGCAGGATCTTAAGTTTAAAGATGAAAAGACGTATTTAGAAATCTCTGATGGAGTAACTATAAGAGAGTATTGTACGATCAATAGAGGTACGAGAGCGACTGGCGTAACACAGATAAAAAAAGGAGCTTTGGTCATGGCTTATGCCCATGTTGCTCATGATTGCTTGGTTGATGAATATGCAGTGCTTGCCAACAACGTCCAGTTAGCAGGCCATGTGTACATAGGAGCTTACGCTATAGTAGGTGGAATGACAGCAGTCCAGCAATTTGTAAAAATCGGCGATCACTCTTTCATCGGTGGTGGAACGCTGGTACGCAAAGATGTGCCTCCATACATCAGAGTGGCAAGAGAACCGCTGTCATATATTGGAGTCAATAAGATTGGTCTTAAAAGAAGAGGTTTTGACAATGACACAATTAGAAAGATCAACGATATCTATCGCATCCTTTTTGTAAAGCACAACAACTTGTCTATTGGGCTAAGGAGAGTCAATAATGAGATTGACGATAGCTTGATCAAAGATGAGATATTAGAATTTATAGCAAAAAGCGATAAAGGAATCATCCGTGGTTTTAGACAAATGAGAAGCGATGATTATTGACCTGCACAAGGTGAGTAAGCGATACACAAGCGAATGGATTCTTCGCAATGTGTCCTATCAGTTTCAAGGTGACAATATATACGGTGTCAAAGGATCAAATGGCTCTGGCAAGTCGACCCTTGTAAAGATGATCGCAGGTTATCTCTCCCCAACCGTTGGAACCATCATTTTTACTAATCAGAAAGGAGCTGAGGTATCCAAAGATGACATTTACAAAAGTGTAAGTCTATGGGGTCCTCATGTAAGCCTTATAAATGAACTGTCAATCAAGGAGATGGTTGATTACTATCTTAAGTTCAAGACACTAAGGTCTAATCTTTCTAAAGAAGATTTCTTTGATATTCTTCGTCTTCCGCTACCCAAAACAAGGCGCATCAATTCTCTAAGTAGTGGTCAAGCACAGCGGATAGGCTTGGCCTTATCGATATTATCAGATACGGATATACTTCTACTTGATGAGCCAGGCTCATATCTTGATGAGTCTTCCTCTAAGTGGTTATATAATCTAATAAATGATCATCGAGATAGCCGGACAGTTGTTATCTCTTCCAACGAAGTACGCGATCTACAACTCTGCAATCAGACCATATCTATATCTGATTATAAGTAATTGATTATATATCAATCTATTATGACAGTTGGTCCATAAGGAAGACCAAATGTTATGCTCTTTTTCTCAATAAGCTCATCGAATAGTTCTCGGACCGGATAGACTATGCTTACATTAATGGTTCAAAACTAACGACGTGGATTCTAACAAACGATATTGGCAGATCAATCTAAAGTATCTTGCCATCTTACTTGCCATCTGGTTTATTGTCTCATATGGATGCGGGATCATCTTTGCTGACCAACTCAATGAGTATGAGGTTGGTGGATTTCCATTAGGTTTTTGGTTTGCACAACAAGGTGCGATTTATGTCTTTGTAGTTCTGATATTTGTCTATGTCTACTTGATGAATCGATTGGACAAGAGGTTTGGAGTTGAAGAGGATTAATAAACAAAATAGGAATTGCTAAGATGACATCACTACAGGTCTGGACTTACGTTATAGTTGGCTTTACATTTTTGATTTATATCGGTGTGGCTGTCTGGTCACGTGCCGGTTCTACCAAGGAGTTTTATGTTGCAGGTGGAGGCGTACATCCAGTCCTTAACGGGATGGCAACGGCAGCGGACTGGATGTCTGCAGCTTCGTTTTTATCTATGGCTGGACTGATCTCTTTTATGGGGTTTGATGGTTCGCAGTATCTCTTAGGATGGACTGGTGGTTATGTTCTCTTGGCCTTACTATTGGCTCCATATCTTAGAAAGTTTGGAAAGTTTACTGTTCCTGATTTTATAGGAGACAGATATTATAGTCAGACGGCAAGAGTTGTTGCAGTGATATGTGCACTCTTTGTTTCATTCACTTATGTAGTTGGTCAGATGAAAGGAGTAGGTGTTGCATTTTCAAGATTCCTCGATGTATCGTTTGGACAAGGCGTGATTATCGGTGTTTGTATTGTCTTTTTCTATGCAGTGCTTGGCGGGATGAAAGGGATCACCTATACTCAGGTAGTTCAGTTTTGTGTTTTGATTTTTGCATTTACTGTCCCAGCTATTTTTATATCACTTCAGATGGTTAATCATCCGATCCCACAGATTGGTATGGGTGGCGAACTGGCAGATGGGACTTCGCTCTTAGATAAGATTAATCAAGTCTCGATAGACCTGGGTTTTAACCAATATACCTCCGGAAATAAACCCAGGATAGATCTCTTTTGTGTGACCGCGGCCCTGATGTTGGGTACTGCAGGTCTGCCACACGTTATTGTAAGATTCTTTACTGTACCCAAAGTGAAAGACGCAAGGATATCTGCAGGTTGGGCTTTGCTCTTCATAGCTATCCTTTATACGACAGCACCAGCGGTTGCAGTTTTTGCCCGGACCAATCTGATCGAGACGGTTGACAACCAACCATACGATCAAGTACCACCTTGGTTTAAGAGTTGGGAGACGACTGGTCTCTTAGGATTTGAAGATAAGAACGGTGACGGATTGATACAGTATTATAATGATCAGAACGCCACTTTCGTAAATGAAGTAGCCACACCAAGAGGTTGGAAAGGAAATGAACTAAAGATCGATAGAGACATCATTGTTATGGCCAATCCAGAAATTGCAAATCTGCCAGATTGGGTGATTGCATTGGTTGTTGCAGGTGGATTAGCGGCAGCGCTCTCTACCGCAGCAGGATTGCTTCTTGTGATTTCAACTTCTATCTCTCACGATTTATTGAAGAAGTGGTTGCGGCCTAACATCTCAGAAAAGAATGAACTTAGATCTGCAAGAATTGCTATTGCAGCTGCAGTGATTATTGCGGGCTATGCAGGTTATAGACCTCCGGATTATGTAGCGGCTATTGTTGCATTTGCATTTGGGTTAGCGGCGTCATCTTTCTTCCCAGCAATCATCTTAGGCATATTTGATAAGCGTATGAATATGCAAGGTGCTGTGACAGGTATGATCGTCGGACTTGTGTCGACGGCTGCTTATATTATTTATTTCAAGTTTGGAGGAGGAGTAGGGCATCCAGAAAGATACTTATGGGATATCAGTCCTGAAGGAATCGGTACGATTGGTATGTTGCTCAACTTGACAGTTGCACTTGTTGTAAGCAGGTTGACACCACCACCTCCGGTATCTGTACAAGATCTCGTAGAGAATATTCGTATTCCAAAAGGATCAGGAACTGCTACTGCGCATTAATGAACAGTAGGTTTCGATTATTAGAATTCAGCTTAGGTATCCTTGCCATCAGCTCGTCTGGTGTGCTCGGTCGATACTTGACTATCTCTTCTACAGTTGCTACATTATGGCGATGTATTGTGGCTGCACTTTGTCTTTTTGTAATTGTAAAGTTGCTAAAGATACCCTCGTCTATCGATTGGAGCAAGTATAGGATCACGATGATTGGTTCTTCCGTTCTATTGGCTATACATTGGGTCACTTACTTTTATGCTTTGGACTATTCTAATGTATCCATTGGACTGATGACGCTTTATACATTTCCAGCGATGACGGCTATCATAGAGCCCATCTGGAAACGACAAAGAATCCCCCTCTTCGACATCGTTTTAGCCATTACCGCTTTGTTTGCAGTTTACATTATAGCTCCGCCTTTTGATGTAAGCGCTGAGATGAAGCTGGCGGTTGGATTAGGCCTGCTATCTGCACTTGCCTACAGTATTAGAAATATCTGGTTGGTAGATATTAGCACAGAGTACAATGGCACAACGGTTATGATGTATCAGCTCTTGATCGTCACCTTGCTTTTATCTCCAGCGTTGTACCTTATACCAGTGAAGATTGACAGCTCACAGTGGTACGGTTTGGTGGCTTTAGGTCTTATAACAACGGCTATCGGGCATACGCTGTTTCTAAGAGGGGTGTCATATTATAAAGCTACGACAGCGAGTATATTGGCATGCATAGTACCTGTCTTCGGTATCAGCTTAGCCTATCTGTTTTTAAATGAGGTACCAACTACAAGAACAATCTTTGGAGGGGCCATCATCATCCTAATTGTAATTATAAAAGCTGTAAAAACGAAGTAGGATATCGCTTGACTATTCGTTAGCCAGAATCTCCTCAAGCATCTCTCTGACTTGTAATTCGTTAAGACCAGATACTACATCTGGATGATAGAGTAATCTGATCAGCTCTTTATCAATGTCTGCATACTCAGTAGTTGATGTCCATGACGTTTGAAATATGCTTTCTGGATACTCGGGTCTGTCCATCGCTAATCCCAATGATTGAGTAAGTTCTTCTCTCAATAAATGACGTTGAAAAACTTCTTCAACCCTTTCGGTGTCAACATACATGTCGGCCCAATTAAGATTCTGAGTACCATCCCAATTAACAAAAAATAGACCTCTGTTATTATTGACATATTGTAATGCACTTGGATTGACTTCAGCGTACGCCGTTCCACTTCCAAAAAAGATTGAAAGGTTTGCCGCTTGCCCTTGCTCCACAATTGAAAGAGTAACTCCATCTGTAATCAAATCATTGAGTTCTGCTATAATGTCATCAAGCTCTTGTAGAAGATAATCAGGCATATCTCCCGAGACATCAATCAGTACATTTTCTTTCCATTTGCGAGTGATCAAAGAAGCGCCACCAAACTCAAATCCCAACGCAACATCAGCAAAGTAGTTGATCGTTTCTTGTTGAAACTCGGTCAGGCTCGGATTGTCAATTGCTGGATCTATAATAACCTCATCATCCGAACAAGAGAATAAGAACAGCAGCGAACAAAAAAGAAAATACCTAAATGTCGGAGTAGAAGTCTTGAGCATCATGTCAATAGAACGATTGACATGAAGTAATTGCATATCAAGGAGTACAAAAATAAGGAGACCCACTCTGAAAGAGTAGGCCTCCAATCACTGCATCAACCAAAAAATTCTTTTTGCTTCTTTTGAAGCGCTTGTATCATTTAGACGTAATAATGGAGTCTGGTCACCTGAACAATTCTTAAATTATTGTGAATCTCTATCTAAGAATTTCTTAAGATTTAGAGCCAGTAATATCTTGAATAAGGAGTGGGGCTCCTAAGGCCTTACGCTGAGATAAGTCCAGATATCTCTGAGTCTATTGTTTTGATTTCTCCTCCAAGAGTATCTAGTTCAGCATCAAATTTAGCGATATCACTTCCTTCTCGATCAAGGTGCTTGTCAAACTTAGAGAAGTTATCGTTGATCCGATCCTTGATCTTAGATATATATCCCTTCAAGCTCTCATTTACTTTAGTGTTAAACTTATCTCTTCCTCTGTCGATCTCTTCTGTAAACTCTCTTATGATCTTTCTACGCTTAAACCCTATAGATACACCAGCAAACAAAAGCCCCGCTGTTGTAAGCACACCTCCGGTGATGTCAAAGACCATCCCATTGGTGATCGTCGCCAGTATAACTCCAACGGCAGCTATACCTCCAGCTGCCGCAAGATTAGGTGATATCGACTCTGATGACTTAGCCAGCTCCTTGTCGTAGAAGTTCTTACTGTCACTCAAGAAGCTCGAGAATGATTGTTGTAGTTCTTTTAGAACATTAGCCCTACGTTCTGCGATATTGCTAAATATCTCATGATCATCTCTCAGTATAGTCTTGCTGTTCCTTAGCTTTAGGTCTACGATCTTTCCCATCTGTTGGATGCTATCAGCTATATCCACAACACCGTCGTTAAGCTTTGTTTTTAGCCTAGTGTTGAGATCGCTTTCCATGTCTTCCAGTATCTGATTGAGCCAGATCTTTGGGCTCTCTTTCATGCCAAAGGTAGAACCGAAGGATCTTCCTACCATCTTCACAAAACCAAGCCCATCTTTTATATCATCAAGTTTAGGTCTTGTTACATTGTCATACTCTGCAACTAAGTTTTCTACAAGTATGTCAACTTGTTTAGCGGACTTAGCCTCTTGATTGAGTAACGTTTCTTTGATGTCGTTTCTAAAGTCTATATCCGCTTCATATTGTTCTTTGCGCAGGGCCAGGCCACTTTCTATCTTCGACTTGATATTGAGAAGGGTATTAAGGTTGTTTTGCTGCTTGAGGATTGGGGCTCTTCCTTGCAAGATATTATCATCTATATACTGACGCAGGAGCTTATAACCACTGTCATCCTTTATAGCACTCTGTTCGATTTTAGCGCTTACGCAAAATACCTTCGGATCTCTAATACCCTTCTTGACTGCTTGATCTTCAACTCCTTTCTTGTTGATCGCGAGATCATCATCATTGATTAAGTCTTTCTGTTGCAAGACGAATATGACTTTCTTCCACCACTCTGCATTGATGTAGTCAAAGAACTTCCATGAAGACTCTCGATAAGGGTTCTTCGCTTCAAATACGAATACAATCAGATCTGCAGCCGGAACAAATCGCTCCGTTATCTCTTGGTGATGGTCTATAATAGTATTGGTTCCGGGAGTATCGACGATGCAGATCTGTTTTAGTATCTCGACTGGTTGATAAATCTTCTTGAGATAGTTATTGACGATGGTCTCACTTTCTTTCGCACCATAAAGGATCTGCTGTATAGTATCTGTCATTGGGGAAGGTGCCACCTTGCAGATGTCTTTATCGGTCTTCAGCAGCGCATTGATAAAGCTGCTCTTCCCTGCTTTTACTTCACCGACGATGACAAATAAAAATGGATCATTGACATGCTGCATGAGATCGTTAGCAGTCTGATGTAACTCATCATGCCCTACATCATTTGTCAGTCTTATGAATTTGTTAGTCAGTTGAGCTACTGACTCTTTGATCTCACCGATAGTTTGTTGCGTTATGGTTCCCATTATTACTGCTTTGAGCGAGAAGGCCGAAGGTAATATATCTTATACTTACCATTATAGGACGCATACTAGCTTTCTAAGTCTCATAATAATATCCTGATAGAGTCAAATATCTTGGGCTTTAATACACATTAAGCGATATTATCATATGTCATTTAAAAAAAAAGGTAGAACAGGGAACATTCTGCCGCTTAGCATCATTAATAAGTCGTAAGTTCGCATTGCGCTTTATATTATTACTATAGATTAAAGTATCTCACGAATCATTATAGAGCGCATTAGGATTATTTTTTATTATTTTTTTTAATTATTAGTATGAATATTTTTGTTGCTAGGTTGTCATATGACACAACCGAGGACGAGTTAAGAGGCTTATTCGAGCCATTCGGAGACCTTGACTCAGTTAAAATTATTATGGACAGAGAAACAGGCAGATCTAAAGGATTTGGTTTTGTTGAGATGCCCAATGACGAAGAAGCTGAAAAGGCTATTGCATCACTAAATGAGACAGAGTTAGAAGGTCGTGAGATTGTAGTGAAGAAGGCTAATCCACCAGGTGGTGGAGGTGGCGGACGTGGTGGTCGCGGTGGCGGCGGCGGATACGGCGGCGGTGGTCGTGGTGGTCGTGGCGGTGGCGGAGGCTACGGCGGCGGCGGTGGTTACGGCGGCGGCGGCGGTGGTCGCGGAAATCGCTATTAATCGTCTTACGATCTATACCATATAGATTATAAAGTCAGAAGGTTTCCTTCTGGCTTTTTTTATGGCCTAAAATGGCCAAGACTCTTAATTTAGGAAAGTTGCTATTGTCGAGGTATGAATACTACTCGCTTACCTTCGATAGCATCTACATAGTCTATATCTCCTAACCTCATCTTCAAGGGGAGGTTGGCTGACTTGCCGATCTTATCTTCAATCTTACAAAAGAACGCAGTATGAGCTAGAGATGGGCTTTTCACTGATACTGCTCGATCATATAGATCTGCACTGTTATTTTCGATGCTTAAATTATTGATGATGTTGCTCCTCGTGAGAGATAGAATGCTCGTAAAGTGCTGCTTTTTTACTGCCGTAGTATCAGATATTTGACCAAAGCTAACGATTGGGCTAAGTCCGATTGAACATAGAAGTATGAGACAACATTTTTTCATTGGCCTAAAGATACATCATTCGTCTTCGCGAGCTTGTAAAGCTACGGACCTTAGTTGCTCATATCAAACGTATAAGGATACACATCTGGATAGCGTTCGTAGAATCCTCTTAATGTAACCTCTTCTTTAGTATTCTTCAGTAGTGAGATAAACTCTTGAGTGTTCTTGATCTTTATATCATTGAAGTGTTCTACTATAAAGCCAGGCTCCATATTAGTTTGGGCTATCATGCTGCCTTTAGTGACGCTTACTATGATTACGCCATCACTTTTGATTCTGTTCTGTTCTATTGAGTTCAGATCTCTAATCTCTATACCTATATCACGTAGTATCTTATCGTTTCGGACAGTTATGAAGTCAGTGGTATTAAGATAGTTGCGCAGGGTTATATTAGTCGTATATGACTTTGCTCTTCTGTGGTAAGTAACTGAGACTACATCGCCAGGTCGATATCTGTTGAGCGCCTCATAGAACTCTGATGAAGAGTTTACATCCTGATTACCTACTTCAGTAATAACATCATTTTTCTTTATACCTGCATCAGCTGCGGCACTGTTTAAGTTGATAGAGTTGACGTATATTCCTTTGATGAAGGGAAGGTTCATTCTCTTTGAGATTTCGGCATCTACATCACTGATGCTTATACCTATCTTTCCTCTTTGCACTGCACCAAACTCTTTGATATCTACAACTACTTTTCGTGCAAGATTGCCAGGTATCGCAAATGACAATCCTTCATAATTACCAGACTTAGAAAGAATGGCAGAGTAGATGCCCATGAGACCACCATCAGAACTAACAAGTGCGCCTCCGCTACTACCTGGATTGATCACAGCATCTGTCTGTATGAAAGATTCAATGTCATTATGATTAAGGACATCTATGTTTCTGGCTTTTGCACTGACGATCCCAGCTGTAACAGTTGACCGTAGACCAAAAGGATTACCAATAGCTAAGATCCATTCGCCAACCTGAAGAGAATCAGAATTAGCAAATCGTTGGAAGGGTAGACCGTTGGCTTCAATCTTGAGAAGAGCCAAATCAGTCGCTTCATCAGTGCCGACGATCTCTGCTTTGTATTCTCGCTTATCCTCTAAAGTTATCTCGATAAAGTCGGCTTTAGCAATGACATGATAGTTTGTTACGATATCACCTTCTGGAGAGATGATTACGCCTGATCCTTTTTCTTTACGATACTCATCTTTGTATCTGGAGTCACTAACTTTTTGATAAGATGTTATATATACCACAGAAGCCATTGCGCGGTCCGCAACTTCTACAAAGTTTGTATTTACAGAAGAGCCATAAGCTTCGACACGACGATTGAGCTGATCCTTAAGACTGACTTCATGATAATAACTTGGCTGATATTCCACGAGGTCAACTCCTTTGAAGTGACGATCATAAACCCACAGACTACAGACGATGAGTGTCATAGTTATGAGTGCCTGCCATATATGTGATGATAATTTCAAACCAGTGTCGTGTTTTTATTAATAGATAACTAACGCACAAGATGTGCGTGATCATATTAATCCCCTGGTAGTTCTAACTATACTTTAACGTTGTAGGATCAGATTATCCTCCTGTTTCCTTTTTAAGTACCGTGATGAGGTTTTCCCAGTACTCTCTTTGTTCGCCTTCTTCACCCTTGTCGCTAAAGTCTGATATCTCCATAACGGTTTCATTGGTTACGGCAGACTTGTACATGCGAAACTCGAGATACTCATCATCTTCTCCATCTTCAAATACAAACCGAACTCTTTCCTCTTCAAGATCATCAACCATTTCAGCTAACTCATCCTCTCCTTGCCAAGTGAATGTATAAACATCATCTTGGATATCTACCTCGTCGCAAAACCATCTAATCAAACATTCTGGTGTGGTCAAAAAGGTATATAAGATGGCAGGAGAAGCCCTAAGTATGAACTCCATATCTATTTTCACTCTTTCCATTCCTGCCCTAATTAACTGTTTTAAATACCTTTTGTTAAGGATGCGGCAATTAAGGATAAAAATCTCAATAAATCAAAGATTAGAGCATATTAATTATTATGCAAATGTAAGAGCTACCAGTGCTTCATTTCTTTCAGCAAGTTGTTTTAAAAGGATATATATTCGTCTCAGTAACTATTACCGATCACTTGAAATAGAAGTTTTTATGAGGCAATTAAAGATTACTAAATCCATCACGAACCGTGAAAGCCAATCTTTAGAAAAATATCTCCAGGAAATAGGAAAGGTCGACCTTCTCACCCCAGAAGAAGAAGTTGATCTCGCGAAAAGAATAAAAGAAGGCGATCAAGAAGCCCTCGAAAGACTTACCAAGGCAAACTTAAGATTTGTCGTTTCAGTCGCTAAACAATATCAAAATCAAGGACTCTCATTAAGTGACCTTATCAATGAAGGTAACTTAGGACTTATCAAAGCTGCACAGCGATTTGATGAGACAAGAGGATTTAAGTTTATCTCATATGCTGTTTGGTGGATACGCCAGTCGATCCTTCAAGCTTTAGCAGAGCAGTCAAGAATTGTCAGACTTCCGCTAAATAAAGTAGGATCGCTTAATAAGATCAATCGTGCATTCTCTGAGTTAGAACAAGAGTATGAGAGAGAGCCTTCATCAAGTGAGCTCGCAGAATTATTAGAGATACCAACTGAAGAAGTTGAAACTACCTTAGGTGTCGCAGCCCGTCACGTATCGATGGATGCGCCGTTCGTAGATGGAGAGGACAACTCTTTATTAGATGTTCTTGAGAACAGCGCTACTCCAGGTACAGATACAGGATTAGAATATAGTGCTTCTCTTCGTACTGAGATCGAGAGATCTTTAGGTACGCTTACCGAGAGACAATGTGATGTTATAAAGCTTTACTTCGGTATCGGATCAGAACATCCGATGTCATTAGAAGATATAGGAGAGAGATTTGGTCTAACCAGAGAGAGAGTCCGCCAGATAAAAGATAAGGCGATCAATAAGCTTCGTTCTTCTTCAAGAAGTAAGCTCCTAAAACATTATTTAGGAGCTTAATTCTTATTCATTAAGGTACATTAAAAGTATTTCTACTTCTTTCTCTTCTTCTTCTTAGGAGGTGTCGTTTTATTGACAACTAATGGAGGTCTATGGATAGACTCCTCAAGTGAGATAAAAGTTTCGGTACGTTGTATTCCCTCTATTTGCTGAACCTTCGTTGAGAGTATCTCTCTAAGATGATCAGTATCCCTGCACAAGATCTGAGTGAATATGCTGTAGTTACCAGTGGTGTAATGAGCAGATATTACTTCTGGTATTTCCTTTAAGTCAGCTATGACATTGGCATAGTATTGACTCTTCTCAAGAAAAATCCCAACAAAAGCAATCACATCAAAACCCAATTTGGAAAAATCCACTTTGAGTTTGCTTCCTGTGATTACTCCCATTTCTGAAAGTTTCTTAAGCCTTACGTGCACTGTCCCTCCAGAGACATGCAGCTCCTTGCCGATCTCGGCATAAGAAGTCTTTGCGTCCTCCAGCATCATCGCTATGATCCTGAGGTCTGTGTTATCTAATTTCATCGGAGAAAAAAATTAAAAATGTTAGTATATATTAAACGTATTGGTAAAGATGACAAATTCATAGCGCTTTATCTGTGTCTTCCACTATAAAATATCCCATAATTCAAGAGAATTAAGACAAAATTTCGTTTTGAATCTATACTCTCAGTTCACTTTGATTAGTTTTTCAGCTACTTTCGCGTTCAATAAATTATGAATAGAATCAATCGATTTGATAATGCTAAACTTCCATTAATAATGGGTTTGATTAGCTTGGTGAGCTTGGTGATAGGGATGAGATTGCAAGATTCTCTCACCACTGATGGCTACTTTGAGCATACTAAAAGATCAGAGCATAAAGCCATCTATGAAGCATCAGAACATATCAGAGCCAAATACTACGGCACACTCTCTGATAGTGCATACACTGATGCGGTCATCTATGAAATGATAGATCAACTTGATCCATATAGTCATTACTTCCCAGAAGCTCAGAACAGTATCTATGATACGTATATAAAAGGTGTTGACAAAGGAGTGGGGATAGACTTAGTATCCTTTAATGATACAGCGTTTATATACGATGTAATTGAAAGCTCCAGTGCGGATGTTTCTAAATTAGAAAGAGGTGAAGTTCTCACTAACTTGAACGGAGTTCACATAACAAAAGATAATATTGATACTGTATCAGTAATTACTAATGGGAATATCGGAGAAACAGTTAAAGCTGATATTTACAATATCAAAACGTCAGAATCCCGGACGGTAGAATTGAAAATAGAAGAACTGAATATTCCTCTTATTGATGACTATATTTTGCAAAGTACTAATGAGCGTAGTAGTGTTAGTTACGTTAAAATAAAAAGATTCTACAGCAATGTCTTTCGTGATTTTATGGAAGTCATGGAAAAACACAAGAATTCACTTGGACAAGATGTAAGCGAGCTTATAATAGATATTAGAGATAATCCCGGCGGTGTTGTTGAAGAAACTGTCAAAATCTTAAACCAGTTTTTTCAAGAAAAAGATCTGCCTATACTTTCGACACAGAGTAAAGTCAACAAGGCTCATGAGTATGTTTCTAATGGTCGGAGCTTTCTAAAAGTTGAGAAGATAGTGATACTGTGTAACGGTAGCTCCGCTTCAGCAAGTGAGATTCTTGCTGGTACACTTCAAGATCACGATAAAGTAGTTTTGATAGGAGAAGATACTTATGGAAAAGGTCTTATCCAGCAGAACTATGATCTTTCTAATAATGCGTCCATCAACTTATCCATAGGTGAATATGTTCTTCCAACAGGCAGAAGCATATATCAGCCTGATAAAGAAGATTCAAGTTTTGTCTCAATAAATAATGGAAGACCTCTGATTTCCCAAAAGGGCATCAGGGTTGATATTGAAATGAGTTCATGTCAATCTTCTAAAGAATATCCACGATTACTACAAGACCTTATAGTTCAAAATAAACTTTGGGGCAAGAGCGCTAAAGATGAAGCCATATGGACGGATGCGCTTAAGACTAAAGACTTAGATATAAGTTGTCAAAAAGAAACTTATGACAACTTGAAATGGCTTTTTACCAAGCGTAATGCTAAAAGTGGCGAGTTGATATCTGAAGAACTCGTAGATCCGCAAATGAAAAAGGCAATGGAAGTGATCCTTTCTAAGGACTATGACAAAATCACCGGTTTCACTGATTAGCTTCTTATGAAGTCAAGCTCGCCTTTGTGATTGAATGTTCCAATTACAGAAGCCTCACCAGTATTGTTAATCTCAAGTCTTCTGTCAGCTACATCATCAACCATCTCCAAGATTCTCTCCTCGATATCTTCAAAAACTAATGGTGTTGGTAATGATGCTGTGTTAGCAGAAGTAGAGATGAGCGGCTGATCGAGTTGTGAAATGACAGCCCTACAAAATGGGTCTTTTGTAACTCTGATCGCCACAGTCTCATTGTTAGCGACAATATGCTCAGGGAGAAGACCATTTGATTGATAGATAAGTGTCAAAGGTTGAACATGATGCATCAAAAGAGTTTCTACTCTTGGGTGGATCATGACGATATAGCGCTTTAACATCTGGATGCTATTGACTAAGAGAATGAATGGCTTTTTAGGATCTCTCTTTTTTATTTCATAGATCCGTTCTACTGCACTCTTGTTGGTTATGTCACATCCTAATCCCCATAGTGTATCGCTCGGATAAAGTAAAACACGACCTTTTTTTATAGACTGAACTGCTCTGACAGCTTCTTCCTGAATAATGAGCGACAATTCCTCTCTTTCTTGCATCTTATCTGATGATATTAAAACACTATCTTTAATCAAAGCGTTTATATAGGATTAAACAATGTTTTATCTTGAACTTTCAATTCTCAAAGCTGCAAATGTCTAAATATATATTGATTTGTTGCATATATATGGTCACCCATTTTACTATGTACGGAAGTCATATCATAGGAGGTGATGTGTTTTACGATTGTATACAGGTTGACACTGTGGCCAATAATGCCACTTTGAATGTCGAATTTCAGCTTTTTCGTGACGGTAGACCCAACCCTGACCCCAATGCTGCAAAGAGTTTTGATAGTACAGCCTACTTCGGTGTATATCGGCAGTTTAACGGTAGCTGGGAATGGGTTGAGACGATAGGACCTTTAATTATTGCATTTCCCGAAGAGGAAGTACCAGTCAATGATCTGGAATGTCTAATCTCAGGGCCTGCGCTTCAGATGATACGCGGTGTGTATCAATTTCAGCTTACGCTTGATCTTATAGATGATGACTATATGATCGCCTATCAGCGATGTTGTAGAGGAGTTGGCGTTACTAATCTGGTAAATGCATCAAGGGAAGGCTCTGTCTTTGAAATACAAATCACCCCCGAAGGTTTGCGTGCCTGCAATGATCCAATAAAGTATAGGCAGTTTCCGCCCTCTGTGTTATGCGCAGGGTTCCCATTTCGGTTTGATCATTCTGTCGAAGACAATGAAAGAGATAGTGTGATATATGAGCTATGTGTGCCTTTATCTTCTGGACGGTTTGTTCCAGCCAATCAAAGGCAGTCAGAATGTGATGAGGTAGCGCCCTTCCCAAGTGGCTGTACACCCGATGAGTTTAGAGAAGTTCGGTTTGATCCGTCTTTCTTTAGTGAAGAAGAACCCGTGGCAGGAGATCCCGCTCTCACGATAGATCGGTTTACTGGATTAATCAGTGGTACACCTAATGTAATTGGTGAGCTTGTTATGGCCGTTTGTGCCACAGAATATAGAGATGGTGTAGTCCTGAGCAGGATACGACGAGATATGCAGTTTGTTATTACAGCTTGCGAAAAGGATCTGAAAGCTGTCGTCGGTTCAGACAACCCTTTGCCCGATGGGCGATTTGAAGTTCTATCATGTGGGGATAATGACGTTCAGTTCATTAGCAATAGTTTTAATGAAGCATTTATCAATACATATGCTTGGGAGTTTGATATCAATGGCACGACTGTAACTTCATCAGATAAGGATCCTTTGATTACATATCCAGGATTGGGTACTTATGATGCAAAATTAGAGTTGAATCCTGGCGCATTCATTTGTTCAGATAGCGCAGATATTGTTGTTAGACTATTTCCGGATGTTATAGCTGATTATGACTTTTCTTTGGATACATGTGAAGCTGGCCCCGTTGACTTTTCTGACCTAAGCAGTACGAAGGCGGATCGTATCGTCGGATGGAATTGGGACTTTGGTGATGGTAATGAATCTACTCAGCAAGATCCCACTCATATGTACACAGAGCCGGGCATAAAAGAAGTCACACTTGAGGTGATAGATAATAATGGTTGTAAAGAGAAGAATGTTCAGTCCTTTCCATATACACCGATCCCAAGTGATTTAGCAGTATTACCTAGTATTTATATCACATGTCTACCTGGTGTGGTGACATTTGATAATATATCGGAGCCAATAGATAGTACTTATAAGGTCTTGTGGGATTTTGGTGATGGATCGACTGGGCCAGAAACAACGGAGCTTACACCAACTCATATTTATACCGAACCAGGAGAATACACTATAAAACTATCCGTCACTTCGCCTTCAGGCTGTACGGCTGTGCAGACATTTAATGACTTTGTTGAGATACGAGATGGTTTCTCAGTCGACTTTGAGTATACGCCAGAGCGACCTACTATACAGAATAACAACTTGACTTTTACTGGATCATCTGAGGAACCAGGAGAGTTTTCTTGGTCTTTTGGTGATGGGACTAATGGTTTTGATCAAACAACAATACATACCTACAGCGACACAGGGCTTTACAATGTTACCTTGCTGGTACGAGACAATACTGGCTGTACTGATACAATCACAAAGCCAGTTTATATATCCCCAATTGTTGAACTGCAATTTCCCAATGCTTTTACGCCCGATGGAGATGATAAGAATGACTTGTTTTATGGCAAGGGAGATACTGAGCTTATCGCAAATTATGAACTCTTGATATTTGATCGTTGGGGTAAGGTTATCTTCAAGACTGAAGACCCTGGTGAAGGCTGGAACGGAAAGCTTAATAATACTGGACAACTCTTACCTCTTGGCGTATATTCATATCTTAGCTCATATGATGTACCCCGATTTGGAACTATAGAAAAGAGGGGAGTTGCCACACTAATAAGATAAATGAAAGTAATGAAGATTTTAACCAGCTTAACCCTCGCAATCTTTTTGCTCAGTAGTTGCGGTGGCGGAGATAAGTGCTTTGAGTGCACGCTTGGATCAGGAACAGCGATAGACGTATGTGAGAGTACCTATCAAGAGCAGGCTGCTCTGAATAATGTTGATGTAAATAGTCTTGATGAATACCTTGATTTGATAGGTCCAAACGGAACAGGTTTCACTTGTATCGAGAAATCTGAGTAGTATTTCATATTATAGAAAAAATAATATGAAAGAATCCGAAGATAAATATATCTTTGCGGTCCTTTTTAAATATAGGTAGATATGGACGCCATCAAATTTGTACAAGACGAAGTAGCTAAGAAGTTAGATTATCCAGCTTTTGGCCCTGGTGATAATGTTTCAGTAAGCTCTAAGATCGTAGAAGGAAGTAAGGAGAGAATCCAAGTCTTTAAGGGAGACGTTTTACAGATTAAAGGTAAAGGAGCTACTAAGACATTTACAGTAAGAAAGATGTCAGGCAACTTTGGTGTAGAGCGTATATGGCCATTATCTTCTCCAAACATCGTTAGCATCCAAGTTAACAAAAGAGGTAAGGTGCGTAGGTCGAAGCTTTTCTACTTGAGAGATCTCGTTGGTAAGAAAGCTAAGATCAAAGAGCGCAAGTTTAGCCAGAAGTAGTCGTGCAGGTGCTGGCCTTACATACATCAGCATCATTTTATCAATTTCAGGTATTAGTCCTATTGTTGGTAGGCAGTTTCTTGATTTACTCTTGTGAGTCGGAAGAGATCGTTGACAACAAGCTTATAGGCAAGTGGAATATAATAAAAGCAGCGAGAGGTAATCGGATCACAGAGACGCTTGAAGACGGCTTTTTTGATTTTACATCTGATACGACGTTTTTCACTAACATCTTTAATGCTGAAGAGGTATATGATTATGCTCTTACAGAAGAAGGGTTTGAGCAGTTATCGCCTGAGCAACAGAGTTATGAAGTAATATATGGGGGCAGTGATACCATACAGATCAGTGCTACTATCAGAAAATATGACTTTCAATTTTTAGCCATTAGAGATACGGTAAAGACCATATCAGTTGAGCTATAGGTTGATCGTAAGAAATAGTGTATTTTTGCACTTGTTAAGCCTCGCAGTCAATATTGACCTATCGAGGTATGGTTTATCCAAATAAATTAAAAGACATGCCAGTAAAAATTAGATTAGCCCGTAGAGGCCGTAGAAAGCAACCATTTTATCACATCATCGTTGCTGATTCAAGAGCACCAAGAGATGGTAAGTTCATCGAACAAATAGGTAGCTACAACCCAATGACTAAGCCTGCAACTATCGAACTTGATAGAGAAAAAGCTTACGAATGGTTAGTAAAAGGGGCTCAGCCAACAGAGACAGCTCGTTCAATCCTAAGATTCAAAGGCGTACTATACAAAAAGCACTTACAGAGAGGTGTTACTAAGGGTGCTATGAGTCAAGAAACTGCGGATCAGTTATTCAGTGAATATGTAGAAGCTAAAGAAGCTCGTATTGCAGAGAGATTTGCACAGACGCTTCAAGAGAAACTTGATTTTCACAGAAGAGTGTCAGGTTCTCCTAAGAAAACTTATGTAGCAGAGGCAGCGGCAACTGAAGCACTAAGTGACTTTCAAGAAGCGGCAGAACCTTCAACTGAGACTCCAGCAACAGAAGAAGCTCCAGCAGCTGAAGCTCCTGCGGTAGCAGAGGCACCAGCGGCAGAAGAAACTCCAGCTGTAGAGGAAGTTAAAGTAGAAGTTGAGGAAGCAACAGCTCCAACAGCTTCATCTGAGGAAGAATAAGAATGGGACTTATTCCCTTTTCTATTCTTATGTTGATTTCTTATTTTCATATAACACTATGATCTTCTTAGCATGAATGAACTAGATCCAAAGTACGACAAGGTACTATCAGAGATAAAGGAACAAATACAAGCTTCTGCTCATCTTCAATCTTATCTGGATGAAGAAGACGAAACATTTTACGATTCGTTGAAGCAAGAGTTTGAACCCAAAATCGAAGAATTACATTCACAAGTCGCACTTAACGATCCTTTGCAATTAGAGTCACTTGAGCTTTTGCTATTGGACCCAATGTTTGAAGGATTGTTTTTACCAAGGATTTTAGGTTATTCAGTATTAAGAGGGACGATCAATGATCAATATAAATATCGTCGCCCTCAAGAGCACTTCAAGAAGATCTTGATGTCTATCTGTAACTCATTCAACTTTGATATACTAAAGAATAGAATAGGGCAGACTGTTGAGATTGGATTTGCCTTGAGTAGTGATATATGGATCACAAACTTGATAGCAGAGATAGATAACAAATTAGTAAAGGCATTTTTGCAAAGCCATAAGTTGTCTAAGTATACTGATCAAAGATCAAGACATACAAGTCACTTGAGATACGCCAAGCAGTTCGTTTCATTTAACTACTTAACTGCAACGCTTCCGTCTTCATCTCCTGAATTGAAAATAGAATTTAAGTCTATTGTTAACTTCTTGAGATATAGAGCGTCACTTGGTTCTGATGCAGGGACAAGTGTTTACCAATACATAGATGGTGTCTTACGTAACGAGAGCTTAGGTACAAGTTCTGAGCACTTGGAGATCCTTATCTTGATCGGGGCTTACTTTGATCTTAAAGACGGTGAGCAGAAGAAGTTAGTTGCGAGACTTGATGAGTACAAAGGATATGAGGAAGAAGCAATCTTCTTTGAAGTATTAGGAGCTATGCAAGCCAAGGGTTATGATCTTAAGGATGAAGATCATGGTCGTCTAAATGCCATAGTGCAAAAATCAAGCCTTATACAGTTCAAAGAGTTTAACAGCACGATTGCTGAGATTGATAAGATAGGTTACATCAATAGTGAAGCTGTAGATGTAGCACGTAACTATCACAATTCAAACAAAGGATTATCTCCACAGAATGAGTGTATCCGTAATGTCATCTTCAGCAAGTTCAAGAGGTTTATGTCAGCACTTGCTGAAGAAGACTTCAACGAATACTTTGAACTCAATAAAGTGTTTACAATCTATATGAATGCTTTTGATAATGAGAAGTTCAATCAGAACATCAAAGGTATCAGCATGTCATACGTCAAGAAGCTACTTAGAAAGTTTGTTGAAAAGAGAAGTAAGGATTATCAGGACATCAAGAAGTTTGTATCTGCAGTGTTCTTAGATCTTGGTTTCTTAAAGGAAAAAGAAATCAAAGAGCTCTTTAAAACGAAGAGGAAGAAGACAGTAGCTTAGTATAAAGTCACATCATACAGAGTATAAGTTTGGATTCTAATTATGCTTATTTAACAATTAGAATATCAGTTTAATTTGTTGTTGCCTTGTTATCTTTAAAGAATATGAAGAATGCAATAGCACTAACAATGGCCATAACTGCTGGAACCATCCAGATCATCTCCCATAGATGTTGGTTTTCTCCCGTCTTGTAGTGATGTGCGACGATGCCACTTGCATAAGAACCAATCCCCATACCGATACCATATGTTGCTAAGGTGATCATACCTTGCGCACTTGCTTGTATCTTCTTGGGCGCAGCGTTATCAACGTATATCTGACCAGTTACAAAGAAGAAGTCATAGCATATACCATGCAGCACAATGCCTATGTATAACATCCATACGAGTTCATCGCTGTTGCCATAAGCGAAAAGAAAGTACCTCAAAATCCAAGCGATCATACCGATCAACAACATCTTCTTGACGCCAAGCCTTGCAAATAGCAGAGGGATAATCAACATGAATAGAATCTCTGATACTTGCCCCATTGTCATTTTACTTGCTGCATTTTCTACACCTATTTCATTTAAGAAGATGTTGGCGTATGCAAAGTAGAACGAAAGGGGTATCGAGATTAGAATCGAGCAGATAACAAAGATTGAGAAGTTTCTATTCTTAAATAACTCTAATGCGTCTAAACCAAGGATGTCACTTACTGTTGGCTTCTCAACGTTATTCTTTGGAGGAGAGCTTGGTAAGAAGAAACTATAAACCCCTAAGAGCACTGAACATCCTGCGGCCATTTGAAATTGTAAATGAGAATCCTCTAATTCACCAAAACCTAATATCAATCCAGCAGCGATCCAACCGATAGTTCCTAACACCCGGATGATTGGAAACTCTTTCTCTGGGCTATCCATTTGATTGAAGCTAATTGCATTTGCCAAAGCGATCGTAGGCATAAACATAACCGTGTACAGTAGTAAGACCCAAAAGAACAATGAAGGATCTAAGATTGTCGAAAGAGCATACAATACTCCTGCACCAAAGATATGGATGATGGCTTTTACCTTCTCCGCAGAGAAGTATCTATCAGCGATCATGCCTACAAAGAATGGCGAAACAATGGCTCCTAAACTAATAGTTGTATAAGCTGATCCTATATCAAGATCACTAAACCCAATGGTCCCCATATAAGTCCCCATCGTGGCATACCAACATCCCCAGAGAAAGAACTCTAAGAACATCATAATCATCAGCTGAACTCTTACTTTGCTCGACATATATATAAGTTAGTCAGTGAATGTAATCATTCTCTTCAATTATATCATATTGACTGAAGTGCTCTGTCAAAATCCTCACATAGATCATCTATATCCTCTATACCAACTGATACTCTGATCATACTATCGCTGATCCCATTTTCTAATCTTAGTGCGGGGTCCACGTTGAGGTGAGACATGCTGGCTGGATGCATGATTAGCGTGTCCACATCTCCCATTGTTGGTGCCAAAGAACCAATGTCAAGAGCATTCATAAAGCTAATGCCTGCTGCCAATCCTCCAGCTACTTCAAAGCACATCATTCCTCCGGAAGATTTCATTTGCTTTTTAGCGATGGTATGATATTGATGACTTTCTAAACCAAGATAATTGACTGAAGCTACCTTGTCATGTCTCTCTAAGTATTGAGAAAGCGCCAAAGCATTGCTGCTATGTTGTCTCATCCTAAGTGAAAGCGTCTTCATGCCGTTATTAACCAACCAAGCGTCGAAAGGATTACAATTAGTACCCATCAGCTTCATTGTAGACCAGACCTTTTTCTTGCGCTCAGTTCCGTGACCGACCATGACACCTGTGATCGAGTTACCATGACCATTAAGATATTTTGTCGTTGAGTGTATCACGTAGTCAATCCCTAAGCCCAATGGCTGTTGAATGATCGGTGTACAAAAGGTATTGTCAACGACCGTGATCACGTCATACTCTTTAGCAAGGGCAGCGATCTCTTTGATGTCGATCACATCCAGTCCTGGGTTAGAAGGTGTCTCAAAGTAGAGTAGCTTGATATCTTGATCACTTTGTAAGGTCTCTCTAACTTGATTGAGATCTATTAGATTAGTCAATGTACATCCTATCCCATAAACCGGTAATCTGTTCTTTATAAGCTCTGTAGTGCCGCCATATAGGTTGCCCTGAGTTAGGATCTTATCACCAGCTACCAACTCGGCGAGAATGACTGTTGTAATCGCTGACATGCCTGAAGAGGTCATGATACCCCAGGCATCATTTACGTAAGTGTCATGTACTTCAAGCTGAGCAATCTTATCTGCAACTGCATCGATTGTAGGATTACTAAATCGACCATAAAGATGCCCACTCATCGGGTCTTTGAAGATAGACATGCCTTCTTCTACACTCTCCAACTCAAACGATGAAGTTGCATAGATCGGCAACTGATGTGGCTTTGTGGTACGATTATCCTTGGGATCTTTGACGCATAGGGTAGAGATACGGCTCATGAGCTTCTGATTTTCATCAAATGTAATATTTCGACCTCATAGCAACGAAGACATCTAAAGAACTTGATCCATCCCAAACAGTTACATTTGCACTGATGAATAGTCCAGACAAACCAGAAGAATCCTATAACCCTGACTTCTATGTATACAACAATATAGATGTAGATAAAGGCCAGGTACAGATGCGCATAGACAAGTTCCTTATGGGACGGTTGGAGAAGGTCTCCAGAAATAGAGTTCAGAATGCCATCAAGTCTGGGGCGATCACAGTCAATGAAAAGCCCATCAAAAGCAACTATAAGGTCAAGCCTGGCGATAAAGTAAGGGTGCTGATCACCAAAGATCCAAGCGAGAACAGTGATGTGCTGCCTGAGGATATCCCGATAGATGTTGTCTATGAAGATGATAGCGTTTTGATCATCAATAAGCAAGCAGGCTTAGTGGTACATCCAGGAATCGGTAATCATACTGGTACACTTGTCAATGCACTGGCTTACTACTTTGAACAAAAGCAGCTTCCGTTGCTGCCTAACAATCCAAGAAATAGACCCGGCTTAGTACATCGGATAGATAAGGACACTACAGGTCTTATGGTCATTGCTAAGACAGAATATGCGATGTCGCACCTAGCTAAGCAGTTTTTTGACCACACAGTCGAGAGGCGATATCAAGCGCTTGTCTGGGGAAACTTTGATGAACCTAATGGCACAATCACTGGGCATCTCGCCAGAAATCCAAGCGATCGCTTTCAGATGAAAGTATTTGAAGGTGGAGAGATTGGTAAACATGCAATTACGCATTATAGCCTCATTGAAGACTATTACTATGTATCTCTTATCGAATGCCAGTTGGAAACAGGAAGAACACATCAGATCCGTGCACACTTGAAGCATATCGGGCATCCACTCTTCGCTGATAGAAGATATGGGGGAGATCAGATCATCAAAGGAACGGTATACAGTAAGTATAAGCAGTTCGTAAAAAACTGTTTTGATCTGTGTGATAGGCAGTGTCTACATGCTAAGACGCTCGGCTTTACACATCCTGAGACTGGAGAAGCCATGAGATTTGAGTCTGAGCTGCCTTCTGATATCCAAGATGTTTTGAACAAATGGAAGAGCTACTTCGTCAACAAGCAAAAGCAAAACTAAGAGATTGTTAGAACTGATTTGTTCTTAACATCACAAGCGTACAAGCTTCTTCTATTTGTATGTCGTTGCTCATTAGGGACTTCATGAAGTCGGGATTCTCTGTACCGGGATTAAAGATTACTCTTCTTGGCTTAAGTGCCGTGAGATATTCATAGTAATCAGGTTGTATAGATGGATTGATATAAAGGGTCACCGTGTCAATCTCCACAAATTCTGGCTTGTCTACGACCACATCTATCCCATGTACAGTTGCTTCTTTAGATCCTATAGCGATCACTTCATGATCATAGGACTGTAGCATCTCCAAGGCTTGATTACTGGTTCTGCTTGGGTTCATTGACGCTCCGATAACTAATACTCTCATATATCTCTCTAACACGGGTTATGGCGGGAGGGTTCAATGATGTATTGAACAAAACAGAAAACAAAAAGCCCTGACAAATTGAATCTGTCAGGGCTTTTCTTCTTCGGTGTAATGGAATGGCCATATAGGGCCAATGGTATCTTATAGCTTGAAAGTACCAGAACCAACCTGATATCCTTTGTTGAATATCTCAACATTGTAGTTGCCTTTCTCAACTTGAACTGAAGGATCCCAGTCCATACAAGCTTGTGTGTCTTCGTTGTTGTAAGTCAATGTGCCAGACATCGTATACTTAACTTCTTCTCCTGTGAGTTTGTTCGTTAAGATACCTGACCCCATATCGTCAGCAGCGATAGTCTCTCCTCCTGGGCCAACAAGGCGTAGGTAGAAAGTTTCTTCACCAGCTGGTACGACCACGTTAGTTTCAGTTTTGAAGCAAGTACGAAGCGTCTTAGACCTCTTAGCGATCTTTCTTCTTCTCCAAGATCCATCATCCTTCACTTCACCTCCTTCAAGGCTCATCCAGTTGATCTTAATAGCTGAACCAACTTCTACTTTGTCAGAAAGTGAAGCATTCTTCTCAGTGAGATCTTCTTTTTCACTCATGAGGACTGCTCTTGTCTCTGTTAACTCAGAAGTAAGTTGCTTTTCAGTTGATAAGTTGTCATTAAGAACAACGATGTCCTTAGTCAACTTGCCATTCTCAGCAGTTAACATCTCGTTTTGAGACTTAAGCTCAGAGATTTCAGAAAGGTAAGTGGCTGTAAGGCCTTCAAAGTTTGCGATCTCTTCTCTAGCTTTTCCAAGCTCTCTTTTTGTCCAGATCAAGTTGTTGATCTTTGACTTTTGTGCTTTCAGCTCCTCTTTTTGATTATCAATAAGGGCATTGAGCTCTTGGCTATCAGTTCTTAAGCCGTCGATACTTTCAAGCGCAGCTTGATAATCAGCGTCGAGTTCAGCTTGAACTTTTTCCATTTCCTGCATTTCTACAACTTGAGCTGTATTGGCAGATTTAAGATTACCATTCTCGTACCATAGGTAGCCTGATAGTAATAATAACAGTGCTATTGCGATTCCAGAAATTACTTTAGATGACATGTTATAAGGATTTGATTAAGTATGATTTATTCATATTACAATATTCAGTCCAAATAGGGTCACAAAACCCAAGGGTATATCCCTATTTTTAGGTATTAGTGATTTCCATTATTTATAGCATAACATACTGATTATCAGATATAATTACTATTTTTCACTGAATTCGTCTTTCTCCGTGGCAAATCAACAGCTTATGAATTATCCTACAGAACAGCTGAAGCGGATCTTATTCTTGGACATAGAGACTGCCACTCAGCATGCAACCTATGAAGAAGTTGACGATACTTTAAAGATCCATTGGCAAAAGAAGATGCGACGTCATGTATCTGTCGAAGATTACCCATCCTTCGAAGAAGAGTTCGCAGCGCTATATCAAGACAAGGGAGCCATCTATGCAGAGTTTGCTAAAGTCGTTTGTATATCGGTTGGTTATCTGACTGAGTCTGAAGATGGCCTTACCTGTAAGATTAAAAGTTTCGCAAGCGAAGATGAGGTAGAAGTCTTAACTGCCTTCCACGAACTACTCAACGAGCACTACTATGATCGCTTTAACCAGTTCCTCTGTGGACACAATATCAAAGAGTTTGATATCCCTTTCTTATGTAGGCGGTCTATGATCAACAATCTTGATCTGCCTAATCTTATGCGTATCGCTGGTTATAAACCATGGCAAGTACATCATCTATTGGATACTATGGAGATGTGGAAGTATGGTGACTATAAGCATTATACATCTTTGGATCTGTTGTGCCATATACTGGGTGTAGAAACGCCTAAGAATGACATGGATGGTAGTCAAGTAAGTGGGGCTTTTTGGGATGGAAGACTTGAGGAGATTGTAACATACTGTCAAAAAGATGTTGTTGCTACTGAAAAGGTTTACTTGAGGTGTATCGGCAAAGCGCCGTTTATGAATGAAGATGTTGTTATAGCCGATATGGCTAAGGGAGAGGAAGAGTAAATCAATTGATGACAATCATGTTTAACTCTTCTGCAATTGCCTGTCTTTCTTTCAAGAGCTTCTGATAAGCAGTGATGAGTAAGATGTCTTTGCTGTCATCTGCTTGCTGAGCAAAAATGTTCTTCAATTCTTTGATTCTTTCAACTATCTTTTTCATTTTAAATCGCAGGATAGCCTGGTAGCTGTCTTTGACATAATTGTCTTCGACAGGTTTTTGAGTTTGCAATTCTAAACCTCTGTCGGACCAACTTGCATAAGTATACTTGTCTGACAAGACATCAATCGCAATGTTTCTAATTGCTTCATCTTGATGATGAGACCAATATGTCTGGTCTGGAGTTGAGCCTTGTTCTGCTTGCGCTTTATAATCTTGAAGTATCGCTCTGTAGTGTGGATCTTTTACATAATCGATGATGCCTTCTAAGTTGGACATGAGATAAGCACCTATGGTGATGTTGTTTTCTTCATCA
>CALIHL010000202.1 GCA_938022935.1 uncultured Saprospiraceae bacterium | reverse complement strand
ATAAAATATGGCCTAAGAATCTTCGCGATTGGTCAGGAATTCACTCTGCGCTTAAAATCAGTGATTATTACGCAGCCTCCAACCAAAACTGATTGGCCTCATCACTTGGTGTGATCCGTACTTCTTCTGCGTTTATCATTTCCAAAAGAGAAAGGAAAGTTATGATAGCATGCATACGGTCTCGCAGCTCAGAGAACAGTGACTCAAACGGTGTCTTAATATTCTTCTGGATCTTACTTAGTATGAAATCCTTCTGCTCCTCTACCGAATAGTCATACTTGAAGACTATGTGATGCGGTTTGGTATTGCGGATCTTCATCTTATTCATCACTGACTCAAAGCTTTTAAACAACTTAAAAAGTGTCAATGACTCCAACTCAATATCGACGAGAGCTTTCTCTGCTATGGTTCTAATCTCTTTGCGCGTGTTACCACGATTCGCGATCTGCTTTCGCTCTTCTTCAAGGGTCTCGAGGTCTCCTAGTACATCTTTAAATCGCTTGTACTCGAGCAGCTTCTGTGCGAGCTCTTGCCTTGGATCGATCTCTTGACCTTCTTCATCTAACTCTGGTCTTGGCAATAACATCTTCGCTTTGATGCGCATGAGTGTTGCGGCTACGAGGATGAATTCGCTAGCAACGTCGATGTTCAATTCTTCGAGGTCTCTGATATATGCTAAGAAATCAAGTGCAATCTTAGCGATAGGTATATCCATGATGTCAATCTCATCTCGCTCGATAAAGAACAATAGAAGATCGAATGGACCTTCGAACTGCTTGATCTTTATAGTAAAGCTATCTTGCGTTTGCATCATGGTGGCAAATGTAATCAAAGGATTAATACAGGGGCATAGCTAACAGAAGATTAAACTTTCAGCTTAAATAACTTTGCATAGCGTATCCAGCCAGACATATATATCTGATGAATTGAACAATCACTCTATAGATCATATTAACTTTCTTAAAATCGCACCATGAAATATATACTCCTCTTTTCTGCTATGACTTTTCTTTCTACTGCGTTTGGCCAGAAGACCTCTACTCAGAAGAAAGCTCAAAAGATCATAGACAAAGCGATCAAGAAGCATGGTGGAAAAAAGTACAAGGACGCGCACTTTGAGTATGACTTTCGCAAGCAACACTATACCTATCACTTCGACAATGGAACCTTTCATTATGAGCGATATGACAAGGCAACAGACACCAAAGACATCTTGTCTAATGATGGACTAACTAGATACAGAGCTGGTAAGCTCATGAAGCTAAGTGCTAAGGAGATCAAGACTTACTCAGCGTCTGTCAACTCCGTGCATTACTTTGCCTTTATACCTTACTTCCTAAATGACGAAGCGGTTTATAAGGAATATATCGAAGCAGTGACCATCAAAGGAGAGCCATATCATAAGATCAAGGTGACCTTTAGTGAAGAAGGAGGCGGCCAGGATCATGATGATATATATGTATACTGGATCCATCAGAAGTCTCATACGTTGGACTACTTGGCCTATTCATTTCATGTAAATGGTGGAGGTGTTAGATTTAGATCTGCATATAACAGAAGAACTGTAGGCGGTATCACCTTTCAAGATTATGTCAACTATTTGCATGATAAGACAACTCCTGTATATGAGCTGGATAGATACTTTGAGACTAAGGAATTACAAGAACTATCGAGGATAGAACTGAAGAATATCAAGAAGATATCGAAGTAGAAAGTTAAGTGTAGACTAAAAATAAAAAGCCCAAGTTTGCTCCCAAACTCAGGCTCTTTCGACTAAGGTCTCAAAATAAGAAAACTACGTCTTGTGGTTCTTATCAGTCGATGCTAGTACAAATATAGAATATATTACCATAAGTTACAGTCTGATTAACTGTGTATTATGAATATAAGTTCAATATATATGTAAATTTCTTTATATTAAACCAATCTGAAGGAATTAACAGTATGACTGCTTAAATCCTAGTAAATACCCCAAAAGTATAAGAAGGGCTTGCGAATATAATCTCCCCTCGTATCGCACTGGCCGCTCCAATACTCACACCCCATTTTTCATTGAAGTTATATGCGATCTCTCCACCGATACTCAAGAACTCTGAATTGTTGGCAAAGATGCTGGTTGAGTTAGCTGTTTCGGCAGTTGCACCGTTTTTCAATGACTCCGTCCCTGTAAGTCGACCGATAGCCCATACCTTCTTATTAAAAAGGTTAGCACCCAGTTCAAATGAATAGCGAATCTCATCTGAAAAATCCTTAGTTCTATTGTTAAAGCCTAAGCCAGCGTTCGCAAAGAATGGGGTATTGCCTAAGCTCCAGCCTGTGCCTGCGTCAATAGCTATCATCTGGTTGAACTCTCCATCTCCAAGTTGTAGGTTGCCTTGTGACCCTCCAGAGTCATTGCCTAGAGGAAGCCCGAGCGTCAAAGTTGTTGCAATAGCCACTTTAGCTCCTTGTCCTGTCAATCCATACTTCAGTGAGATATCGGTATCCCCAAGTCCATTGATGGCTTCTCCAGGTGTCAATACTTCACCAGTAGTACCTGATACGATGTTGTTATTGTAAGTCCTGCTGAGAAAAGGGAAGTACAAAACGCCTGTCAGTCGGTCAGAAAATCCGTACTCTGCATATATGCTTGTGTTGAATATACCTGTCGTTATGTTAGGGTCTATTAGGCCAGAATCAGTATAGTGTTGATCTGAGATCAGCCACCATTCTGAAAGCTTAAAGTATCCTTTGCCCTTTGGTTGGGGCCAACCGCCTCCAGCAATAATAGAACTTGATAAAAGAGAAAATAAAAATATAGTGATGATATGTAATCGTGTCATTGTATTTGATTTTTAAAAGTGAAGAAGATATAGGGTTAATCGATCTTTCCATCCCCAACTTTCACATTGAAAGGTTTGCAGTAATAAAGAAGATAGTTGTACTTGTTGATATCCACTCCAGTAACAGTATACTGATGTGCTCCGCTAAAAACCTTGACCTCTGCTATCTCTTTGGCTCCTGAGATACTATTAGGATTATTGCTCAAGTAGACAAATAGACCAGGGAGTGCAGAACTGGCTCTATAATCTTCTCCTATATCTATCAAGAGTGGGCCGTCTGTATTAGTGATGTTAAACTCACCAGTAAGCTCATACGAACTCGTTGTACTAATCGTACCAGTTCTTACACTAGTTTCTTCAACTTCAGAAGTGGAAGCTCCAGCTATTAGTGAGAAGGTCTGGTCATAAGTATCTTCGTCCGTGGTTGCGGTTGCTGTGATACTTACCTGTCCTGCGGTTATAGCTGAGGCTATACCTGTTGGGCTTATTGCTATGATAGAAGGATCAGAAGAACTCCAATCAAATGGTACATCTTCGTTGAGACCAATGTTATTGAGAAAAGAGGCCTCAAATTGGTAGTCTGTACCAACCTGAAGAGTGTCTATTAGATTAACTACTCTTACAATAGGATCAACTTCATCATTGATGATATCATCTCCTATACATGAAGACAGCAGTCCAATCATGCTTAAGTATAACAGCCATTGAAAGTTTTTCATAAAGTTTTTTTTAATGTTGTAATACAGTCATTACCACCTCTGCTAAGCAATGGTTGCTTCGCGTATGGTTGATGATTCTTAAACTTATGTTAACTATATAAATTGCCCTTAGTAAAGCTTAGATAGATGTCTCGGGCTTTTGCAATTGGCTACTGCATCTTAATCCAATCAATCTCTAATCGGAAAGACTCTGCTTTCTTGTTACCAATTAGAAAAGCTATCTCAGATAGATCTTCAGCTGGATATGGTGGCATCCTTAGCTTTCGTCCTCTGAAAGCTGGATAGATATCATCTACGCTAATTATAATTTCTTGCCACTCTCCTGTTGTTTCAAATTCTCCAATGTATGAGTGCCGCTGATACAGATTGGACTTAACTCTAAACTGATAGTTTTTCCCATCTCCCTTCAGTCTGATTACAAAAGTCGTATGACTTTTTACTTCTGGATCTCTTACTCGTTGACGTACTGAAGAGAAGCCTCCATAGTTCTCCAATGAGACTTTGCCTGAGAAAAGTCCATGACCATCATCACTCAAGGTAAATGCTCCATTAGATCGACCACCCATAACAACATCATCAACTACCCGCCAATCTCTAACACTGTCAGCATCAGTAAAGTCATGGATCATTAGTGAGTTATCCATAGATATAGAAATTATAAAGCATAGCAATAGAAGCATCAGGGAAGAAACAGGGTAAGCTTCTAATAGTTCTTAACTATTAAAAAAGATAACAGTTCTCAGTGACAGCCCTTATCTCACTAACTACTTAAATGGTTTAAATATCGCTCCTATACTAAACACCGCTCCATCTGTCGGTGCATAAATCTCTGGAAATACTGGTGCTTCATGAGCCCCTAACACTTCACTGGAGAACTTACTCTGTCGTATATCTGTAAAGTTCTCAAAGTTGACATATGGACTACCCCAACTAAAATGCTTTTGTATCAGCAATCCCATCATGATATAGTCATCTGACATAGACTCATCTGACAACAGTTGCGGTCCCGTATAATAAGCCTCTAATCCAATTCTCCATTGGCTACTCTCATACATCAAGACGGTTCCAGCATTATGCCTTGCAGTTAGTGGCTTCAACGGATTGTCATCCAAATATCTAAGCCTTGTATCTATCAAAGCATAGTTAGCAAACCAGCGAAAGCTTTCATAGCTAAACTTCACATTGGTTTCAGCGCCTCGGCTTTGAACTAATCCATCTGCGTTATCAAAAAGAAAACGACCACTGCCATCTGGCAATAAGAGCAAAGAATTGGAGATATTGGTTAGATAAAATAATTGATTTATAGAAACTGCCACATCTCCAAACACTACAGTTCTATAATTAACATCCCAGTTGAGCCCATACGAGCGTTCGGCTTTTAGATCACCATTTTTATTAATAGGATTAACATTTTCAAAATTGAACATGGCTGCTTGTTCTGTAAATATATCAGGCACCTTATAACCAAGACCTCCTCCTATCCTTGTGCTCAAACGGTCCGAAGCTTTCCATAACAATGATACTCGCGGCAATACAAAAGCCCCCCAGTCTACAGAATGATCAACTCTCAACCCTGATTCTAAGATTACGACATCAGATAAATCACTGTTCTGATTAGCAAAAATACCAAAGGTTACGTCTTTCTGATCTCTCTCAATAACAGCATCTCTTTCATCAAAAGAATTAGAATAAATATTAGCCCCAATAATTAGGTCAGACTTTTCTGATGAAGAGGCATAGCTTATCTCAGAATATGAATTAGTCTCTTTTGCATCAAAGACATAAGTAGGAGTCGACAATAATCGATCATACAAAGAGATGCTATTCTTAACCTGTATAGTAGACCCATTTTTTAATTTAGTCTCATAACTGGCTTGTGTACTTATCCGTGTAGATTCACTATTCTCAAAGTATTGGTGGATACCAGAAAGTCCATTTTTTATCAAAGTGACATCACCTCCGTTTCTTTTGTCAACATTCGCGTTTAATCCAATCCATAGCGTGCTATTCTCATTAGGATAAATGAAGAGTTTAGGGTTAATTGAAAAAGTCTTAGTGTCTGGAAGGTTAGAAAAGTCATCACCATCTGGGTCATACACCCTTTGATAATTGCCAGCTCCATATAAAGTGTAGCCTATCTTTTTAGATCTATTAGCATAGAATATATTGGCAGTGCTGGCTCCTGCATGAGTCTGAGTTAGCATCACATCTAAGGTTGGGTGTTCTTCATTGGGTGTCTTGGAAACCATATTGACAAGGCCAGATATCGCGCCTCCACCATACAAGGTTGAAGAGCTCCCTTTTATTATCTCAAATTGCGAGAGGTCCAAGGGCGGTAATTGCATCACACTAAGCCCCCCAGAAAAACCACCAAACAGCGGAAATCCATCTTTCAATAACTGTGTGAATCTACCATCTAAGCCTTGTATCCTGATACTTTGATTTCCACTACTTAAGGAAGACTGCTGCATCTGGATACCTGTACTTTCTCTAAGTACTAAGCTTATGTTAGCGGCATTCATGATAGCCTTCTCTTGCAACTCCTCTTCGTTGATAAACTCAACTCGAGTGGGAAGGTTTTGGATTGTCCTTGTACTTCTAGTTGCCCTTACAATCACTTCTTCCATCTCCTCGTTTTCAAGAATGACAATCTTTGAAGTAACATTTGACGTAAGTGAGATTGACAAGTTCTTGGACTTATAACCAACAAATGAGACAGTGGCTTGTACAACTGAAACATCAATACCTAATATAAGGGCGAGACCATCTATATCTGTAACCGTGCCCTTTTCAATATTCTGAAGATAAACAGTGGCACCAATTAGTGCTTCTTTAGTTTCAGAGTCGACAACTTTGACTTCTAACGATCTCGATTGACAACTTAAAAAGGCAGTTGTTAAGAGCATGCTTAATGCTAATAATAAACGAATCATATATCTAAGATTCTTAGTGATAATAAAAGGATGTGAAATGGGCAGACTTGTCCTAAGAAATCGGACTCATAAATATTGGAGGATGCCAAACAGTTTGCACATGATCAAGCTTATAGTTAAAACTATAAATATCGTTATAGTAAAATACAGTCTTGGTATCTTGTATATCTAAGCGTGCGAGGTCTAAAACGTTGATATTAGAACCACAGCACTGGCAAGCACAAAATGGTGTACATGTATCTTCTGTATCTCCAGAGTGATCATGCTCAAGAAATGATAGTTGCTCTTCATCGCAAGTCTTGACATCTGAGCACGGAGTAAGTGCTAGTCCCAAAATAAACATCGCTAATATAAAGGCTATTAGTTTCAATAAGACAAATATAGATTTTCTTTAATGCAACTGTATTGCATATATATCACTATCAAAGCAATTAGAGTGCTCGATTATCAGACTTTACTTCATCAGAACTTTCTATATATTCGATGCTCTTATGTTAGCGCTATATTTGCGCATCAATCTCCGAAAACGAAAGAAAACATATAATCAACTCGCAAGATGAATAGATTTGGTTTGATCATGTGGATATTAGGCGGCATACTGATTACGAGTTGTGATCAGACAGATACTTTTGTCCCAAGTACACTCTTCCAGTCAGTAGCAGCGACGCACTCACAGATCACTTTTAACAATGTTGTTGAGGACACTCCCGATAACAACATCATGATCTACTCCAATTTTTACGGAGGTGCTGGCGTAGGAGTTGGAGATCTCAATAATGACGGGCTATCAGATATTTACTTTGCGGGTAACCAAGTGGCGGATGCCTTATATATAAATAGAGGAGATCTTCAGTTTGAAGACATAACAACTAAGGCAGGTATAAAAGACAATGGTGGTTGGTCTTCTGGTGTCCTGATAGGAGATGTTAATCAGGATGGCTACAATGATATATACGTGACACGAGAGCTTTATGATGATCAACCAGAACTCAGACGCAACTTCCTATATATCAACAATGGCTCTGGTGGACCAATCCCAACATTCACAGAGCAAGCAGCTTTGTATGGAGTGGACGACAATCAAAGAACACGACACGCGACTTTTATAGATTATGATAAAGATGGAGACTTAGATTTATTTCTGCTCAATCAACCACCTAACCCAGGCGACTACTCCACTTATTATAATGCCGAACTACTAGTTGAAGAATATCGACCCAAGTTATTGGCCTATACAGGCCCACCCAGTGCTGATGGATCTGGAGGATATAAGGATGTTTCAGTTGAAGCTGGATTTACAGAGACGGGCTATCCCAATAGTGTAACGGCCAGTGATCTCAACGGTGATGGTTGGACAGACTTATATGTTGCCAATGACTTTGAAGCAGGAGATTGGTATTATATCAACAATGGTGATGGGACATTTACTGACAAGGCTCTTGACTATGTAAGGCACACATCTTTTTCCAGTATGGGTGTTGACGCCGCAGATATGAACAATGATGGGCTCTTAGATGTGTCTGTAGTTGATATGGCAGCAGAAGACAACTATCGCTCTAAGGCAAATATGAGTGGCATGAACCCTAAGGCCTTTTGGAAAGTCGTAACGGATGGTGGACACCACCAATATATGTTTAACGCACTCCAGATGAATACGGGCGAAGGAAGAATGAGCGATATGGCTCAACTTGGTGGTGTTGCAACAACAGACTGGAGTTGGTCTATCCTACTTGCTGACTTTGATAATGATCAATGGAAAGATATCTTCATCACCAATGGATTACTTAGAGACATACGTAACAATGACGCCTCCAAAGAACTTCCAAATTATATCGAAAGTGCCTTATTCGAGTATCTTAAAAAGAATCCCAATCCAAAAGAAGGGACCAGTGTATGGGACATAGTAGATATAGATAGTACCCTTGCGCTTGTCCCATCTGAAAGATTGCAAAACTTTGTTTATAAAAACGAAGGCGACCTAACCTATTCTAAAAAGATGGAAGAATGGGGACTTACAGATAAGAATTTTTCCAATGGTGCTTCTTATGCAGACTTAGACAATGACGGAGATCTTGACCTCATCGTTAATAACATCAACGATGTTGCAAGTATTTACAAAAACACTGCGTCAGAATCCGGCAAGGGAAATTATCTAAGAATCAACCCAGTACCTGAAAAAGGAAAATCTACACTTGGTGTGAAATGCTGGATCACGACAACAGATGGCGAACAGTTTTTTGAAGTGACTGGTGTCAGAGGGATGTACTCCACAAGCGAATCAATGATCCACTTTGGCTTAGGCCAACTATCAGATATAACATCTCTTAGATTACAATGGCCGGATGGTCGCGAGACTCATCTCAAAGAAGTAGCGGCTAATCAAACACTAGATATAAACTACAAAGATCCCTCCTCAGCATCGAGTTCGAGCAATAAAGATAATACACCTATACTCACTTTAGTCACTACTTCTCTTGGTGTTAATTACAAACACGAAGAGAATGAGTTTGATGACTATAACAGCCAGGTACTACTTCCACATAAGATGTCAACCTTCGGACCCATGATGACATCAGGAGATATCAACGGTGATCAACTTGAAGATGTCTACATAGGTGGCGCCATTAATCAATCAGGCACTCTTTTAATGCAAAATGCCAATGGTACTTTTTCAAGTTCGACACCAACTACTTTTCAAAATGACAAAAGGCACGAAGACATGGGTGCCTCGTTTTTTGATGCAGATGGAGATGGAGACTTAGATTTATATGTAGCCAGTGGTGGCAATGAGTATCGATTAGAGTCAACAGGTTATCAAGATCGCCTGTATATCAATGATGGCAGAGGCAACTTTACTAAAGAAAACAATCGCATACCTGACTTAAGAATATCGGGATCAAAAGTAAGACCGCATGATTTCGATCAAGATGGAGATATAGATCTCTTTATCGCAGGGAGGCACATCCCTTGGGCATATCCTGAGCCAGCCAGCAGTGTCCTACTGATCAACGATCAAGGAAACTTTACTCGAGCCTCTGAAGAAGTTGCAGAAGACTTAGAAAATCTTGGTTTAGTCAATGATGCATCTTGGACAGATTATAACGGAGATGGCTGGACCGACCTAATTGTGGTTGGAGAATGGATGCCATTGACCATCTTTCAAAACAACGATGGCCTGTCATTTACAAAAACCACTATCAACACAGATCAACTTACAGAAGGATGGTGGTTTAGTGTAGAAGTTGCCGATATGGATGGCGATGGAGATGAAGACTTGATTGCAGGCAACCTTGGTCTTAATTACAAATACAAAGCAACAGAAGAAGAACCATTTGAAGTGTACTATGATGACTTCGATGATAATCAATCTAAGGACATCGTTCTCACCTATTATAATTACGGCATCCAATATCCGCTCCGTGGACGACAATGCTCGTCGGAACAAGTGCCTGATATAAAGGACAAAATGCCAACCTATGACCTCTTCGCATCTTCTGATGCTAAGACTGTCTATGGCGGCTCTGCTTTAGAAAACGCACTTCATTATAAAGCATCGACTTTCGCAAGTGCCTATTTTGAGAATCTAGGGAATAGCTCATTTAAGATGCACTCACTACCAATGACAGCACAGATATCATCCGTCAACGACATCATCATTGATGACTTCAATAATGACGACAAGAAAGATATCCTACTTGCTGGCAATCTTTACAACGCGGAGGTAGAAACAACTCGTAATGATGCCGGTTATGGACTGCTGTTACTTGGAGATGGCGCTGGAGCTTTTGAAGTAGTGTCTGCGGATGAAAGTGGATTCTATGTTCCTTATGATGTAAAGAGCATAGAACATGTAAAGACTAAGAGTGGACAACTTGTTTTTGTTGGATGTAATGATGACGAACTAAAGATTTACAAGAAATTGTAATTTCAACTCTACTTCTAGAAGTAAAAACTATAAACGGCTTCATCTTCAATGAATTATAAATATATATTTATAGGTGCTTCTTTAATACCTCTAATCTATTTTCTCATCTTAGATCTGTTACACAAAACAAGAGCTATGAAAAAGCCTTCCCTCAGTATTGTACTTCTCTTGCTCACAATGCAACTAGGTAATACCAATTCAACATTAACTAAAGAATCGACTGAGTCTAGTTTTCACGGACAATGGTCGTTGGATATCACTGGCGGAGGTGTAGGATGGCTTCATATCCATGAAGACCAAGGTTTCTTGGATGCAGAACTTATGTGGATAGGAGGAAGTGTAACACCAGTTTCTCATATCTATCTACGCGATGATGAGCACATCGTTATCACGCGCACAGAAACCATACTTAAAACAAAAGACGATAATGTTGATCCTCGAAGTCACACGCTCACCTATACTATAACTGCAACTCATGGACCACAAGGGACAATCATTGGGGAGATGGTTGCACCATTTCATAATAAACCGGGAGAGAATCGCCGGACCTTCATAGGCAGGCGCACACCTGCGATGCCTCCGGCACCAGATCTATCAGCTGTGCAGTATGGTGTACCTATCAATCTTTTCAATGGGAAGAATCTGGATGGATGGCGCATTATCAATCCAGATCAACCTAATGGATTCAAAGCAGAAGACGGCATACTTGTTACGGATCCTGTACAACCAGAAAATGGTGATCATCTCTATTATGGCAACCTAAGGACTGATCAAGAATTTGAAGATTTTAATCTTAAACTGGAAGTGAATATTCCTAAAGAAAACAATAGTGGCATCTATCTCAGAGGCATCTATGAAGTACAAGTCTATGATTCTTATCAAAAACCATTGGACTCTCATCATATGGGGGCGCTGTATAGTCGCATTACTCCCACTGTCTCTGCAGAAAAACCGCATGACACGTGGCAGTCCGTAGATATAACCTTATGCGATCGACATGTCACTATCATCCTCAATGGAATTAAAATCATAGATAATAAACCGGTCCTTGGTCCTACCGGAGGCGCTATTAGTCCAGATGTCATGGCACCAGGGCCAATCTATCTGCAAGGAGATCATGGCAATGTCTTGTATCGCAATATTGTGTTGACGCCGATTGTGAAGTAAGCTTAGAAAGATTAAAGTTGGATAGTAATTTCTAGGAGGTGATTGGTTAATCACCTTCGTCTCTTTGTTAATTTAGCACAATGTCTACGGGAAGCAAAAAAGTAATTATAAAATTTCAAGATGGGCGAATATGGTTCAACTCTAGTACATCCATAGAGATCCATGCTTCTAACCTTCCGGTTGATAATTGCACCTTGACAAGCAGGCCATTTTATTGGGAAATCATGCCAAAAAACTTTGACAAGACTAATGGTACACTTGAAGTTATTATAAATAGCTTTGAACCAGAGGTATCTTCCGATTGGATTGGTACAACTCCAAAGTATAAGATTACTTCTATTAGCTTTCTTAATCTTAACTGGGAGGATTTCTCTTTGTTCCTTTCCAGCTACAACAAAGAAGCAAAACTTGGCATGCCTTCTTCTTCAAGCCGTTTGCACTCGTCCCAATTTCATGAGATCACATTGACTCAAAAGGTTAGATTAGCTGACTTGAGATTTGAAAGAGGATATGTTTCATTTACTAAGCTATTTCGCTGGGCATCAGATGAACAAACAATCAAGGTACACAATCAACATATCATTCCTCAACTTAAACTACTGTTACCTTATTTGATTAAGCTTCTGAAAAAGAAAACAATCAATGTCCAATTAAAAATAGGACGAGAAAACGGAAAGACAACCTATATCAATGCCTCCTCAAGTGACATAGACAAAATCAACCAAGAGAGCTTACAAGTAATAAAGGTTTTCCAGTTGGATCATGCACGCAAGAAACTTCATGACATTGACATAAAGAATATTTTCAATCCTCCACCTCATATTATCGACGACATCTTACTTGGAAACATTGATAGCTTTGAAAAAGAACTTCTCTTTTCAATTTTAACTAAAGAAGAAGTTAGAAACAAGTATCAACTAAATCTTCTTTCCACATTACTTTCTGACCAGCAGAAGTTGTTCCTAACAATAGATCCGCAGTTTGGTTTTGTGTTTCGAATAGAAGGAGCTGAGATGAGCCATTACATATGGGAGTTAGTCAACAGTCACGCCACCTATATTTGGTCTTTTCCAAAAGACCTACCCCCAGATAATCAACTTCGACGGATTGAAGAAGAATTTGCTGTGCTTTCCCAACATGGAAGAAACTATTACAAGGGATACTTTGAAAACTCCGATGCTCTTTTTCTTAATATCGTTAACCATACTACTACTCATAATCCGATGTTAGATCAATTCAATAGATGGCGAATGAGAGTAGAGGGGTTACTTGTTTGATAATGATTTTACCTTATCACTATAATTCCGAGTTATCAATTGTAATTCTTTTTTAATACATCATCCCCAGTACCCACAAAGGCATAATATCATGGCCTCCCACGGCTATTCCATCTTTGATTAGAAAGGTATTGGGCAAGCCGGCGATTTGGTGAAATGACTTTGACTTACCTCCGACTTCTGCGATATGACTATGATTAATCATAAAGTCACCCTTGATCGGTGTGTATGTAGCCTCTGTGGCGGACAGTGCATTCATAGCAAAAGTCTCTCTGATTGTACCTGTATTAGCGACACCTAGACCAAGAGCGTATATAAGATTGGTGTTTTCGAGATAGATCTTATCTGGCTTAGCCATTATACTATCTGATTTTTTAGCAGACTTCAGTAGATTAATCAACCCTGCATTATTTAGAAAATCCAGAAACATCAATATTCTATTGCGACCGATACCTACATCTTTAGATAGTTGAGTGATATCTGGTGTATAAGGCACGATACGAGCAAGTAGCGCTAAAAGCTTTTTCAGCTGTCTGATGCTTTTATAGTCTATAGAAAAGATAGGTGGCAAGTCCACTTCTATCACTTGATTAATCACTTCTCTGACTCGATCAGGATAGCGCTTTTTAGATTCTGCAAAGAATGGGTAGTATCCATACTTTAGATAACTTGTAAAGAGCTTCAGTATATCATGTCGCTCGGATGTCTCTTCGGCTATAGTCACGTGATTAGTATGTAACTCATCGTAACTATAGGTAGTAAGTGAGATGCCATGATCCAAGCTGAGATACTCTCTAAACGATAAACCTCTCATATGATAGATGTCCGCTCTTCTACTCAAGTCGGCCATACCACTTACGATATTCAAGGCATTGGAAGCGGTTAGCAATACTTGTATATCTGGATAGCTATCGTAGATATTCTTTACTTCTATGGACCAATCTGGATATTTGTGTACTTCATCAAATGCAAACACTCGATAACCTTCTTCATATAAATCATCTACGATACTGAATACTCGCTCGGTGCTAAAGAGGATATGATCCAAGCTAATCCATACTGATTTTTCCAGATCACACTTCTCTTTGAGATACTGTAATATCAGGGTAGTCTTTCCTACACCTCGTGCTCCTTTTAGTATGATAAGACGACTATCAAAGTCTATCTCATCATATAGATATCTCTTAAACGAGAGATCTATGTTGGTCAGGACTCGTCGACTTATTTTTAAAAACTCTTTCATTACATATGCTTTTTAAAAAGAACATATATACCATACGTTCTATTAGAATAACAAATATAAACCATCTGTTCAAAGGAGTCAAGACATACTGTTATTTAAAAAGAACATATTAAAAAAGCGTTCTTTTTGTAGAACTTTTATGTAAAATTGTTGAACTTCAAAATTGTCACTTCCCAATACAAAACCTACCAAAAATACTATCCAACAGATCATCCGTATAGATCTCTCCTGTGATCTCGCCAAGGTGCTGAAGCGCTTGTCTGATATCCATAGCGATGAAGTCTCCTGTGATACCAGATGTAAGACCAGTTAATACTCTATCGAGAGATTCTTGAGCTTTATAAAGAGCATCGTAGTGCCTGTTGTTGGTGACTATGGTTTGATCGTTAAGATCAGGTGTCTCTAAGACTGCTTTATAAAGGCGCTCTTTTAGATATTCGATATTCATCGCATTCTTAGCAGAGATGGTGATTAAGTTATCATAAGCGATGAGCCCTTCTTTATAATAATCTTCTGGCCGTGTATATGGATTGAGATCCATCTTGTTGGCAACAAAGATTTGCTTACTCTCCGCAGTGATCACTTTGCTGGCATCCAAGAAGCGATCTACATCATCCCAAAGATCTTGCGGCTTAGAAGTGGTAACGTCATAAACATAGATGACCAAAGTAGATAACGAGATCTGCTGCATCGTTCGCTCCACTCCGATCTTTTCTATCTGATCTTGAGCTTGTCTGATACCAGCAGTGTCTATCAATCGAAACTGAACACCATTGATATTGAGACCTTCTTCTATTGTGTCTCGAGTTGTTCCTGCTACTTCTGAGACGATGGCTCGCTCTTCATTTAGCAAGGAGTTTAGCAGGGTGGACTTTCCTGCATTAGGCCTTCCAGCGATAACCGTTGCTACGCCATTTTTTATCACATTACCTAATTGGAAAGAATCAATCAATTTTCTAATTACCGCCTGTATCTCTGCTACCAGATTTTCTAACTTTCCTCTATCTGCAAACTCTACATCTTCTTCTCCGAAGTCCAACTCCAACTCTATCAAGGCTGCAAAGTCAATCAACTCTTGCCTCAATTCCTTGATCTTATCTGAAAAACCACCTCGCATCTGCTTCATCGCCAAGTCATGGCTAGTCGCACTATCTGAGGCAATCAGATCTGCTACTGCCTCAGCTTGACTAAGATCTAACTGGCCATTGAGAAAAGATCTTAAAGTAAACTCTCCTCTTTTGGCCTGACGCGCACCTTGTCTTAACATCAGTTGTATCACCTGATCTAATATGTAAGATGAGCCATGACAGCTGATCTCTACGACATCTTCCTTTGTATAACTTCTGGGCGCTCTAAATACCGTAGCTACACACTCATCTATAATCTTATCAGTCTCATCTTTGATCTTCCCATAATGGACAGTATGTCCATCCACTTTCTGAAGATTCTTACCAAAGAAGACTTCATCAACTATCTTAATGGCCTCAGGTCCTGACAATCGGATCACTCCGATCGCTCCTTGACCCGGAGGCGTGGACAACGCGACTATAGTGTCTTTTAGATCTTGTATCATACCTGTTAACTTATCCCTAATGATTTCTTATGCCTTTGCCGACTTTGCCTCAGTTAAGTACATTTGACTCCTCATGGGTTTTTGTAACACAAAATTACGCTTAGCTGTACTGATATTCTGCTTTATTGGCACATATCTGCGAGCGCAGTCTGATACTTCATTCATTCGTCGGACGCTTAACATCACAGCCATCACCAGTGACATAAAGGTCGACGGCATCGTAGACGATGAAGCATGGGACAACATCCCTGTGCAGACGGACTTCTGGCAGCAGCAACCAGTAGATAACAAGAGGGCTGATATCCAGACAGAAGTCAAGGTCGGATATAGCAGCGATGGCATCTACATCTCTGCCGTTATGTTTGACGATAACGGTCAAGTCATATCTACCTTAAAACGTGACAATTTCGGAGGCAATGATGGCTTTGTAGTCGTCATAGACCCTATACATCAACGCAACAATGGATTCGCATTTGCCTTAAATGCTGGCGGAGCTCAGACGGAGATTCTGCTCAGTCCCAATAATGGTGACGACAGTTGGGATAATCGATGGCGATCAGGTGCCAAGCAATACGAAGATCGCTGGACCATTGAGATGTTTATCCCATATAAGACATTGAGATACGACAAAGACAACCTTGAATGGGGCATCAACTTTGTACGATTTGATCAAGGGCTCAATGAGGAGCATGTATGGTCTCAAGTACCGCGACAGTTTGACCCTGGCGATCTCGGATATTGTGGGACGATGATCTGGGACAAAGCGCCTGAGCAACAGAAAAGCAACATCGCACTCATCCCTTATGCAACTGTCAATACCTCTAACAACTTCAATGAAGGAGAAGGAGCAAAGACAAACTTCGCGACAGGTGGCGATGCCAAGATCAGCTTAACAACAGGGCTCAACCTCGACCTTACTGTCAATCCTGATTTTTCACAGGTAGAAGTAGATCGACAAGTTTCTAATCTTACGCGATTCAATATTTTCTTTCCAGAGCGACGACAGTTCTTTTTAGAAAACGCCGACTTATTTAATAACTATGGACAGTTTGCTAACCAGCCATTTTATAGTAGACGGATAGGTCTTGACCCTTCCGGAAATACAGTCCCCATCCTCTACGGAGCAAGACTCTCTGGCAATGTCAATGAACGACTTAGGGTCGGTGCACTTAACATGCACTCCAAAACTACTGACAATGCCTTGGGCCAAAACTTCACTTCAGTTGCAACACAGTATAACATCGGAAAGCGATCAAGCATCCAAGGTCTCTTTCTCAACAGACAAGCCTATGATGGTAGCAAGACAATATCAGGTGACTATGGACGCAACGCCGGTGGTGTACTTAATCTAAGTACTGCTGATGGCAAATGGTCAGGACAAGCTGGCTATATCCATTCATTCAAACAAGGGATCAAAGACAAGAACAGCCATATCTATGGGCGCTTTGACTATGCGGGAGAAAGATTTAGAACTTTTGCATTTGTGCAGAACTTAGGCGAGAACTACTTCGCAGACATGGGCTTCAATGCTCGTATCAATAACTTCAATCCTACAACTGGCGAAGTAGTTAGAATCGGTTATACACAGGTGGGCAACATGCTCAACTACTACATCTACCCCGATTCTAAAAAGATCAACTTCCATTGGTCTGGTATAGAAAACTTTGTCATCATCAACAATGGTGGACTGCTCAATGACTGGTACACAAGATTCAGACATTTCATCTTTTTTCAAAACACCAGTCAGCTCAGATTTAGACTAAACCACATCTATCAGGATTTAGTATTTCCATTTGCACTAACTGAGACTCCATTGCCTGCTGGGCAATATGACAATTGGGAGTTCAACATACAGCTCAACTCTGATCAAAGAAAAGACATCAACTTCAGTTTATTCTCTGTTTATGGAGGATTTTACAATGGCAATAAGTTTACTAATACATTGGACGTCAACTTTAGAAGACAGCCTTGGGGTAACTTCTCAGTTGGCCTAGAAAATAATAGAATTAGGTTGCCCGAGCCATATGGCAATCTGGACATCACCTTAGCAACTGCAAGAGCTGAGCTTAACTTTTCTACATCTCTTTTTTGGACGACGTTCTTTCAGTACAACACCCAAGCAAAGCGGATGAATGTCAACACAAGACTACAGTGGAGATATGCACCAATGTCTGACATCTTCTTAGTGTACACTGACAACTATAACACTTTAGATAGATTGACGCCGACAGGAAGAACCTTTGTGTTTAAAGTCAACTATTGGTTAGGATTGTAATCAGAACCGCTGATTATAGAATCTCTTTGTAAAGCTCTTGATAAGCAGAGATAGTTTCTGACAATTGAAAACGCTTTAGTTCGGTTTCTACCCATCTACCTTCTAACGCTTCATGCATCGCTGTCATCAGATCTACAGCATCCAAGCTAACCGCTTCTATATGCTGACCGCTTACGACTTCGTTTAGGGCACCTTGGCCTGAAGATATGATCGGTGTACCAATAGCCATTGTCTCAGCTGCAGCAAAACAAAAGCCTTCACTATAAGAAGGGATCACCACTGCGTCAGCTTGTGCTATTTCTTCTAAAAGATCTGAATACAACAAGTCATGCTTGATGATCAGATGTCTTTCTAATTTATAATCTTTGATGAGTTGCTTCACTTTTCTAAGCAAGGGAGTATCTTCTGATGGCACGACCAATATCAATTGATGATCTTCTCGCTTTTCTAAAAGTTGCTGATAAGCTTTTAAGAGCAGATCCATCCCTTTGGCATACCCTACTCTACCAAAGTATAAAAACGTATAAGGTTGATCACTACTACTCCCCTTATGTTCGGGCCAACCTTCATAGTTGATACCGTTATAGATCCTTGTTACTCTTTGTTCTGATATTCCAGAATCTAAAAGTGCATTTTTTGTATAGTCCGATACACCAACATATTTGTCGAAAGACAACTTGGTTATCATCCACTCAAAAGAGAAGTGCAATACCTTAGCAGGATAAGACATCCAAGGAAGTTGATACCACAGCTTACCCCACCTTTCATGAAAAGTGATGATGGACTTAGTACCTGTAAGCTTTGCAGCTATCCAAGCTGGTATCGCAGCGTTATATGAAGTGGTGTGTATAAGGTCTGATTTGCGAGCGTAACGAAGCGCTGACCACCAAGCAAAAAAGGTAAACAAATATCTGTTGTAATATCGCTTTCTGATGATAGTGATATTGTTGCCCATGAATTCTTGAGCCGACAACTTAGCATCGTAGCGATTAGTAAAAACAGTCACTTCGTGACCTTCAGTATCTAGCTTTTCTATAAGTGTTTGAAAAAAGGTTTCGACACCTCCGATGTGCGGGTAGTAGTATTCAAGGATAAATAATATCCTCATAAGTCCTCGACGAGTTTTTTAGACTCACGTTGCTCCTTGATTCTCTTTCGCTCCAATTCTCTGATCTTGCTCTCATCAAGAGCGAGCTGACGTACGAGCTCTGTGATCTTACGCTCTACTGTGTCCAGCTTTGATGACAGATAAAATGACAAAATGATCAAGAAAGCGAGGGCGATAAAAATGATGGCGTTGATACCTGACTTGAAGCCTAAGATCTCCGCAACGTTGACAGAAAACTCATGAGGAACGATACCAAGTACTGCGATCACACTCCAGAAGCCCAACCACATGATATTGGTAAACAAGAACTTCTTACGCACCTTTAGCTCCACAGAGAGTCTGTAGATATAATAAGCTGCTAGAGCCGGCGCTATGAACTGATAAATCTCCACCCTAAAAGTTGATGATGCAAATGTAGCCTATAATAGGCTTCCAACCCTTAACAGGGTGCATTAATCCTGCCAAGTATTGGCATCTTAACAAAGAAATGCAGAGACACAATCCTGAAAAATAGGGATTTTTTGAGCGGTTTTAGACAGCGAAGCTTTCGCCACAGCCACAAGTACGGCTTGCATTGGGGTTGTTGAAGTAGAATCCTTTGCCTTCCAGGCCACCGCTAAACTCTAAAGTAGTGTTGCACAGATAAAGAAAGCTCCTGAGGTCGGTTACGACCTTCACTCCTTTATCTTCAAATACTTGATCGTTTTCTTGGGACTCATTATCAAAGTCCATTGTATAGCTCAAGCCGCTACAACCTCCACTTGTTACAGATACGCGCACGAAGTAATCTTCCCCAAAGCTTTCATTAGCTCTGAGTTCATCGATCTTTTCCTTAGCACTATCTGCAACGAATAACATAGCAGTAATTTTAAAGTTATGAGAGCCTAAGTGGATTAGGCGTTCTTTTCTTTGTAGTCTTTGATGGCTCCTTTGATCGCATCCTCAGCAAGCACTGAACAGTGGATCTTTACTGGCGGTAGTGCAAGCTCCTCAACGATCGCCATATTGTCAATCTTCAAGGCATCATCGATTGTCTTTCCCTTCAACCACTCTGTGGCCAGTGAACTAGACGCAATCGCTGAACCGCAACCAAAAGTCTTGAACTTAGCGTCCTTTATCATCTGCGTCTCCTCATCAACCTCAATCTGAAGTCTCATAACGTCACCACATTCTGGTGCGCCAACAAGGCCAGTACCCACAGTTTTCTTCGACTTATCAAGTGTGCCGACGTTCTTTGGGTGCTTAAAGTGTTCTAGTAATTTCTCAGAATAAGCCATTATATACCTTTTATAAGATGATTAACGCTTTCGCGAAATATTTTGTTCCTGTTATCTACGATTAATGTGCTGCCCACTCAACTGCATCGAGATCTACACCTTCCTTATACATTTCCCAGATAGGGCTAAGATCCCTCATATGCTGTACACCCTTAGCGATCGCATCGATAGCATAATCGATCTCCTCCTCTGTAGTGAACCTACCCAAACTCAATCTTAAAGAAGAGTGTGCTAAGTCATCTCCCAATCCCAGAGCCATCAATACATATGAAGGCTCCAGTGATGCTGATGTACAGGCAGATCCTGAAGAAACAGCTATGTCTTGGTTAAAAGTCATCATCAAACCTTCTCCCTCGACATGCTTAAACGATATGTTAGTCACATGAGGCATGCGGTGTTCTTCGCTACCATTGATGTAACACTCCTCAAGCTTGCTCACTAAGCCAGCTTGTAGTTTATCTCTAAGTCCTGATAATCTCTTTGCTTCTTCAGCCATCTCCAATCTTCCGATCTCTGCAGCAGCACCGATACCAACTATGCCTGGCACGTTAAGCGTACCAGAGCGCATGCCGCGCTCATGTCCACCTCCATCCATCTGGCTTGTCACCTTAACTCTTGGATTCTTTCTATTAACAAAAAGTGCTCCTACACCTTTGGGTCCATACATCTTATGGCCCGTAAAAGCCATCAAGTGCACCCCTACTTCTTTTGGATGCGTAGGGATCTTCCCTACTGCTTGCGTCGCATCACTCATGAAGAGCACACCATGCTTCTCACATATCGCACCAATCTCTTTCATCGGTTGGATAACACCAGTCTCATTATTAGCCCACATGATAGAGATCAAGATGGTCTTGTCTGTGATCGCAGCTTCAAGAGCAGCAAGATCTACTATACCGTTTCTCTGAACGGGCAGGTAAGTCACCTCACCACCCATCTTCTCGATCTTCTTACATGAGTCTAAGACTGCTTTGTGTTCTGTCTCAAGAGTAATGATATGATTGCCTTTGCGCGCATACATTTCAAAGACTCCCTTCAAAGCCAAGTTGTCAGACTCTGTAGCTCCAGAAGTGAAGATGATCTCCTTAGCATCTACATCAAGTAATTTTGCTATCTGATCACGTGAATAATCCACAGCTTCTTCTGCAGCCCATCCGAAAGGATGATTACGGCTCGCAGCGTTACCTGGTATGTTATGAAAATAAGGTATCATCGCTTCTACAACTCTTGGATCACAAGGTGTTGTCGCGTTGTTATCAAGGTATATGCTCTTAACGGCCATAATTAGTTACTTATGTATTCTGTCGAACGTGCAAAGATCGAAATAGTTCTGCAAGTTTACTGATATTCTAAGTGACAATCCAGAATAATCTTCGGCCCATCAACTACGGTGTCATAGCCACTACCTTCCAAATCCATATCTTCGCCTCGCTATCGGTATGAAACACATAAATCCATCTATCAAAAGTCGCCTTGAAAAAGACATTACAGGGGTCAGATCTCTGTCCTATTATGTGGATGGTATCATAGACAAACAGGACCATTATGTACTCGCAGAATGTATCACTTTGCTCGAAAGCGATCAAGAGATCCATAAGGATATATCTCTGCAGACTTTGATGGCATGTTATAGTCATAGAGCTCCTTCATTTCGATTTGGGATAACAGGAAGTCCTGGCGTTGGTAAGAGTACTTTCATCGATAGTATCGCATCTCACTTTACTAGTATAGATCATCATGTTGGCATTCTAACGGTTGATCCAAGTTCAACTGATGGCAAAGGAAGCATCCTTGGCGACAAGACTCGGATGGAAGATCTTGTGAAAGACAAGGGCATCTTCATTCGACCGAGTCCAAGTAATCGCCACCTCGGTGGACTCAATCAATATACTTACGAAGCTATTATCCTGTGTGAAGCCACAGGTATAGATCGATTACTAATAGAAACCGTAGGTGTCGGCCAATCTGAAGTAGATGTAAGTCATCACGTAGACGCGACTATCTTGTTGGTTTTACCAGGTGGAGGCGACAGTCTACAGGGCATCAAAAAAGGCGTATTGGAAAAAGCAGATCTCATTGTCGTCCACAAGTCTGATGGCGATGCTAAAAGATTGGCCATTGATTCTGCAAAAGAATACAAAGAAGCGATACACCTAAGAAGAAAAGGTGGAGAGATCCCAGTTCTTAATTACTCTTCGATAACAGGAGAAGGGAGACAAGCAGTCACTGATGCTTTGGATGAGTTGATCGCTTCGAAAAAAGAAAAGCTTGCTACAATTAGAAAAAGGCAAGAAGATAGATGGTTGCAATCTCGAATGAAAGAACATATCTCAGAGGTGGTCATGAATAGGCTAATGCTCAAAGGAGTCAATCAATTAGTTGAGCAACCAGCAACTTCTCCTTTTGATCGCTTGTCATTTCTAAAAGGCAATGTTGATATTTCAATCAATATAAAAAGTTAGATGCATCGATTGAGGTTTTCTATTTTAATCAGTGTGCTTACACTGATACAAACTTTAAGTATCAGTCAAGACTGCAAACTTGACTATAGATCTCCCATCAAGCACAAGACAATTCTATCAGGCTCATATGGGGAACCAAGGACAAGACACTTTCATGCTGGTATAGATTTCAAACAGTATCGCGGCGTACCAAGGGATACCATATTTGCAATAGCGGATGGTTTTATATCTCGCATCAATGTACAGCCCAATGGATATGGCAATGCTCTTTACATAGACCACGATTGCAACAAGACATCCGTATATGCACACTTGCATGACTTTGCACCAGATATCCGTCAGTATATCAACAAGATCCTATACAAGGACAAAAAGTATAGTATCGCACATCAACCTGACGCAACTCGACTCCCAGTTAAGAAAGGTCAGTTCATCGGCATCCTAGGTAACACAGGAAGGTCGTCAGGGCCACATTTGCATTTTGAAATTAGAAACACTACTACCGAGACACCTATCAACCCTGCTTTAATCGGACTCAAGCCCTTGGATAATATATCACCAAATATCGTAGGCATCTATATTTATGAACTTAGCCCGGACAATGAAGAGATCTCCAAAAGATACTATCCTGCTTATCGCGGGCCGTCCAATCAACTCACCATCGCAGGTGGCATCGTCAAGACAGGCGCACACAAAGTAGGCGTTGGTATAAGAACTTATGACCGAATGAATGGAGCTAATAATCATAACGGCATCTATAGCCTCCATATGAAAACGGATAGCGAGGCATCTTTTAGTTTCAATCTGGACAGCATCCCTTTTGATCATGCTAAGTTTATCCACACCCATATGGACTACGAAGAAAAGAAAAACAAAAAGTATGTTACAAAGTGTTTTCTAAGTCCTATCAACCAACTTTCTATTTATAATACAGATGGGCAGAGTGGCTATATCTCTACTTATGAATTTAGAAATACCAAAATTGAAATTACAGTTGGCGACATCGAGAATAATGAGACTTCTATTTCATTTGATCTAAGAAGAGACGACAATCTTAAGCTTCGAAACATTGACACATCCAGCTCTTCATATAGAATCCGACCTCAAGACAGTATTGTCATTAAGAATGGACCAACAGAACTTATCTTTTACCCAAACACTTTTAGCAATCCGGAGCAGATCAATGTTGGGCCCGCATCTGATACAATCATTGATTTACAACAGAAGAAGCCGATTGCAACCTTTGATAGATATAAAGTACGTCATAAAGTAGACTCCATCAGACATCAAAAGATCAAGTATGTGATCATCAATGAGAATAGCAAAGGTGATGTAGAAAGACAAAAAGTCAGATGGGAAGATGATGTATTGGTGTCATTCTTAAGTAATCTAACGACTTACAAAATCAGTATAGATACGATAGCACCCACAATACGAGTGATTAGTCTTCCGGGTTCAAAAGCAAAACGATTCAAGATTAAACTGACTGACAACTTTATACCTGCACATTATACAGACGAATTAAAGTTTAATATTTTTCTAAATGATGAATGGGTGCTTTGTCAGCATGATGGTAAGAATGAGACGATCTGGTTTGACATGATCGCTTCAGACAAGATAACTGAACACACAGTGAAAGTTGAAGCGACTGATGCTTCAGATAATAAAACCGAACTGACCAGAACTTTTAAGTTTTGATCAAATAGAAAAGGGTTCTGAAAACAGAACCCTTCTTATCAAATTTGATTATGAAAAACTAACTACTATACTGTAACTGCCTCTTTTACCAAGGCGAATATCTGCTCTGCATGGTCTTTCGTTTTGACCTTTTCTATGATATGTGATATCACTCCTTCGGGATTGATAATGTATGTTGTCCTATGAACACCAGTGACTACTCTGCCCATAAACTTCTTTGGGCCCCATAATCCATAAGAATTAATAATCTCCTTTTCAGGATCAGCTATTAATGAATATTGAAACTCATACTTATCAATAAACTTCTTATGCTTAGTAGCTTTGTCTGGACTGACGCCCAGTATCTCAAAACCAAGCTTTTTTAATTGCTTATAATTATCTCTAAGGTTACAGGCTTCCTTTGTACATCCAGGAGAGTCATCTTTTGGATAAAAGAATAAGATCACTCCTTTGCCTCGATAATCAGAAAGACTAACTGACTCTTCATGCTCATTTTGAGCGGTAAAATCAGGTGCTATATCTCCTACTTTAAGATGTTTCATAACCGTGTTTTAGCTATAAACTGACATGGCACTATATTGTTTAACAAAACATGTTAAAAGATAAACAAAACAAATATTAAAGAAAAATGCGCACTCCTCACAGAGTACGCATTTTAAGCAAATTAATGATTGCCTAACTAATCATTGACCTTGACAAGCTTGTCTTGCATCAATATCTCTCCTTCACTTTCTATCATGATGAAGTATATACCTTCACTCAAGCCGCCAACAGATATGTTGTGAAACTCTTGAGATCCTGAGATCGTCTTATTTATCACTTTTCGTCCAGTTTGATCGAAGATAGACAGTCTACCCTCTACTTCTTGACCATCATACCATACCGTGATGAGATCATGAGCAGGATTAGGGAATGCCACAGCTTGCTCACTTATGATGATCCCTGATGGCAACACAGTGCCATGCTGGATGTCTAAGCTTCTTCCGATTGAGTTACTACTTCTTGCTCCATCAGTGTTAACGAGAGAGATTAACTCTGTATACGATGATTCTTCACCAAATCCACAAATGGCTTTCACCCTAAGTACGATGACTCTGTCAGAAGGACCAGTAAGCGTGATTCTGTTCCTTCTGATCGGTACTTCTGAAAACGAATTAGGCAAACCCTCATACCCAACTTCAACAATGTAACTTCTTGCGTCATCAACTCTATCCCATTTGACAATCCACTTGTTGCGATTGAGATTTCTAATTCTAATATCTCTTGGCACATGACATCCTTCGTCACACGCTCCTCCGGTTTCTTTTGTAACATTG
>CALIHL010000201.1 GCA_938022935.1 uncultured Saprospiraceae bacterium | reverse complement strand
CAGACAACCATCCAGCCGCCTGGTCCTTCTAAAAAGTCATTGACCGTTTGATCTACATAGTCATCTATGTTGTCAGGTCCGTTGGCCCATGCACCAAAGGTGATGTTTCTTGATGTCTGAGGGATCATGTTGACTTTAGTGTCTTTCATTACTAACCAAGCACCAGTTCTGACAGCTCCCACTCTTTTGAGGGCATACTCATCAATCTCTGGAGTCGATGCTAAAAAAGCATAGTTGAAGATCGACTCTTCATCTTTATAGCCATCAAGATTAATGGAAAAGAAGTCAAGACATTTATCAATGTTTTCTTTTGCATGATCGAGTGAGATCTTCGTAAGGTTTAGGTGCTTCCAAGTATGAGGCATAACCTCATGACCGCGACCTTTAAGTTTATTCCAATCATTAAAGTCTCCCATCAACTCAGGACGGATCCAATCGTCGATCGCTTTAAAGTCAGGCATGTGTCCAGTAGCGATCACATTGAGACATGCACTTAGGCCATACTCCTCATGAATCTCTGCTATCTTATAAAATGATTTCTTGAATCCATCGTCAAAACTAAACGTCAATACATGGGTCTTGTCTAAGCTCTGATTAAACCAAGGTTGTAACCCTGATGCGACTGTGGCTATGGCTGTAGATTGGATAAATGATCTGCGCTTCATTCTGATGATGTTGTGTGACTATAACGGTTGGCTTTGCTCAAAGGTTACATGGACTATGGTCTTTTCAAAACTGCATTGTTTCGATAGTAGCATCGTTCACCAGTAGTTGATAGTATAAACCCAATGATCACTAATACATATATGCTTAGCGGACCGGTATTGATTATCAATGGATCCACTAACTGATTGCTATTCGAAAATAACGCCACGCTAAAATACAAGAACATCATCAAGAATAACATAGGAATCAACGAACGATAGCGCATCGCGAGTAAAACGAAGAGTAGACACGTAAGCACTTCTGCATGAGCAGGAGCTAATCCGACGTTAACGACGGAAGGGTCATGTGCCATTAGAGCAAGCCCCATCTTGATGATGATAATAACGTAGAATATGTAAATGGCCAGTGATTGGCCATGATAGTTGTTGTCGATGGCTGATGGGAAGATTCGATCAAGCATATATGTTTATGTAAGTATAGTCTGAATATAAGCCCGGACTTAGCAGGATTAGGTTGGTAATGGACAGAATGGCACTAAGGTGGGATGAAACGGTAAATCTTAGTTCTGGTGCAAGCTCTCTCCTAACATATAATTAAAAGAAACAATATGTTAAAATATTAAAAAAATAAATTTCAAGACTTGAAATTTTATCCCAAATTTTTCAAATTTGATTTCGAATGGTACTTGATTAATCAGTACGAATTAGATTTTGACTTAACACTTAAAATTTGACTAGTAATGCTTTTTTACAACTATCAGATCGGCTTATATTTCTCTAAGCCGCCACCACGTTTATAAGAATTATTTATAAAATCCCTTTTACGAAAGGTTCAAGTGTGCATGAGTTTGCTTCTATAGCAACGATTATATTCTCTAATTAAATTTATTGATTTACAATGATGAACTTATGGTTTAAGGTTGGATTGTTTTCCTTCCTCACTTTGTTTTTTAATCAAGATCTGTCTGCTCAGACAGACAAGGTCGACAATGATGAAAAGATTGTCCTCGATGAAGACGGCAATGAAGTCCTGATGTTTAAAACGTACGATTGGTTGTGGTCACTAGTGGATCCATCAAAGTGCGAAGGTGAAAAGATCTCTGTGCATAGCATTGATAAAGTTGCAGAATCTTATGTCGTGATTGCTTCTGGGGCTAGTCGTATCATGTATGATGCTAGTGGTAGTGTCTGGTGTACGGACTCGGATGTGTTAGATTGTGCTTCATTTTATAAGTTAGAATCAGCATCAGAAACCTGGAGTTGCCAGTGATCAGTTTAGTTAAATAGTTAAGTAGGAGTGAATAGCACTCCTACTTATTTTAATCAACAGTTTTTGCAGATGCTCTTTCCATTTGCATCTATGAGTTTTATGGGGTTGAGGTTCTTTGCAGCATAGGCTTGTATCCATCCTATCTTTTGGTCTATATTGTTTAGATCTATTTGTTCTTTGCGAGCTGCAGTTTTGATTTGGCTCTGATATTCTTGACGACCCCAGCAGTTAGGGCAGTAACCTGGAGCAGCTTCTATCTTTTTAGAGAATATTGATTTTAAGAATGACATAAGATTATATTTTGGATTACGCCTTGTCTGTGAGCCAAGAGCTTGTTTTGATAAAATGGAGAGACGACATAAGTTGTATCGTCTCTCCTTTATAGAAACGTTAATTACGCTGTTGCTAATTCTAACTTCTGTGCAAGAGGGAAGTCAATCTCAAATTGTGCAAGGTTGTGGATATAGTTGCTGATGATCTTATCACCGATGTTGATCACGATGTCGATTAGGTTAACTTCATCATAACCTGCAGCAAAGAAGGCATCCTTGGCAGTATGTTGTACTCTTCCTTTGTTAGCAGTTACGTCAAGCGTGAACTTTGCAAGTGCATCTAACTTTGCATCAAAGCTGGCAGTGCCGCCTCTGATCTCTAGGATCTGGTCTGCAGTGAAGCCATTAAGGCCTCCGAGAACAGTGTGAGCAGACTGGCAGTACTCGCAACCATTGTATTGGCTAACTACTAAGTTGACAACTTCTCTTTCTTTCTTAGTCAATGAAGACTTTCGATTTTGCAATGCGAGATAGTCAGGAAGTGCTGTCTCACTCTTTGCATAGTATGCATAGAGATTAGGAACAAAACCAAGACCTTTTTCTAATTGATCAAATATCTGTTGGTTGCTTTCTGAAACTTCTGCTTTTGAAGGAACTGTGAATTTTGACATTGTATCTGTTTTTTCTAAGTGTGAAATAATTATGATACAAATATGGATAGGGTAGCGGCCCGTTTAATAGGCGCTAATTCCCTTAAGATTGTCAATAATTCCCTTAGTGTGATTTAGGTAAAGAAAACAGGTGTTTTAAGTAGGCACCTCGACTCTGCTCGGCGTCTATTATTATAGTCAATCTAACTGACTCTAAACTCGGAAGGAGATACGCCTTCATTCTTTTTGAAGAAACGACTAAAGGACTGTACGTCGTTAAAGCCGACTTCGTAGCCTATCTCTGAGATCGGATCATCTGTATATCTGAGGAGTCTGCGTACTTCTAACATGATCCGCTGTTGGATCAACTGAAGCGGCGTTTTGTCATATACTTTCTTGAAAAGGTTGGATAGGGTCTTTGGTGATTTGTTGAGTAATGCTGCATAGTCAGAGACGGCGTGCTTTTCTCTGAAATGTGTCTCAACGAGATAGTTGAACTCTCTGACAATATCTACTTGAGGAGTCTCTATCGCTTCATAGCCATCTTGAGATTTGTAGATCCTTGTGAATAGGATCAAAAGTCTCTTAAGCATCATTTGAAGCATCTCTTGCTGTAAAGTATCTCGTGAGTCCATCTCATCCGTTGCCATCTTCCATACAGTCTGGAGTCTATCGAGATCTTTGTCGTCAGGTCTTATGATGGGTAATCGAGCAGATCCGTAAAACAAAACGCCCTTACAACCTACTTCACTGTCATGGTCCAAGATGCAGTAAAAGGGCCTGTTGAATCGCAAAAATTTGGCTCGACCGATCTTGTTGATCTTTACGTTGTGAAAGCCAGTGAGCGTGATGATCTCATCTTTGTTAAAGACATAGTCTTTAGCATCGACGGTAAACTCATTGTTGTCCTCTTCAAACCAGATGATGGACAAGGCCTGATCCACTGGTTCATTGATACGCTCAACACCTGCATCGGCAATGTCTACTATCTCAAAGTATTCGTCTGTTCTTCCTATAAACTTCATCCTATTCGCTTAACAATATGCATCTATAACACGTATAGGTAGATTGTGTTGTCTGTTGTTTGTCTGCTACGATTCATTAAGGTTGATAATATTCTTTCATTTAGTGAACGATGAGTACTCACCATAATTTTTCTTGAGCCTGCAACTATTGTAAAAGTGATCAGTCTTTCTCATGTAATCAATATTTAATCAGCAAAAACTACACGCAATGAGAATCACTGCACTTTTATATTC
>CALIHL010000200.1 GCA_938022935.1 uncultured Saprospiraceae bacterium | reverse complement strand
ATGGCCTAAGTGCATGTCTCAATGTGATCGCTACTGGACACATGCCTGACTTTAAAGCGATCGACGAGTGGATCCGTCCTGAGTTGATGGGAGACTTTAATGATTGGAATAAACTTAAAGGTCGTGGTCACGAGGTTATGCCGCACACATGGAAGCACCTTAACCTTACGAAGATCTCACTCGACCACGCAAAAGAAAACATTGATAAATGTCTGGACTACTTCTCCAACAACCTAGATGGGTATAAAGATGAAGAGTCGATCTTCAACTATGCGTTCTTAGCTTCTACACCAGAGATAGATGAGTATGCGCTTAAAAGAGTGGGAGCTGTCAGAACTGGTGCTTGGTTAGTAATGAAAGACACTAAGGTCAACATGATCCCACAGACATCAAGAAACATCACCTTTGGTGCATGGGCCAACGGACCTGACAACATAGATGACTATGTAGATCAAACGGTCAATGACTTTTTAGAAGGACCAGGCGGCTGGATGGTTGTCTGCCTGCACGGATTAGACGATGAAGGGTGGGGCCCAGTCTCTGCTAGCTTTTTCGATCAACTTTTAAAGCGCCTTGTAAAAGTGGATAAGCTTACTATCCTGCCTGCAGGGGAAGTGATCAAGATAACTTGATAGATTATAAAGCAATCTTCAAAGACGAAAGCTAATTTCCCTTGTCAGACAGTCTTAATGCTAACCCAAGATCTCCTCTTCCTTTAAGATCTCTCTTGCTCGCTCAGCATTGCTTTCGCTAACGTAAAGCTCTATATCACCAAATAGGCCTGCATGAGCAGAGTCCGTTTTATCAACACTAAAAGCATCTATCCCTGCTAATTTAAGCACATGCTTTGCTGAGATAATCCTTATGTGAGAAACCGTGAACATGACCATTTTTTCTTTCATCGCACTAATGGTTTTGTATACTAACAAGATAAGCCATTCACTATCAAGATGCTTGGAAATTAGATAAGCACAGCGGTAATCTCTACTAAATGCCAAGGTCCTTTGAAGCTGCAAGTATTAAAGAAACTTTAATGGACAGATATACGCCCAGATCATTAACTCTTTCAGCTAACTTGACAAACCACAATTCATCAGAATGACACGATTTATTATTTTGATGGTTTGGTTATTATGTAGCCAACTCATCTTAGCACAGACAGACAAAGTTGTTAGACCCATACTTTTGGACAAGTTTACCCTATCAGGGATAGGATTAGAAAAAGTAACGATGAAGGACACTCCTGAGCGTGACTTTTTTCAAAAGCGACTATACCGGGGAAAAGAGATCAGCGTATTTGTTGTCTCCAGTCAATCATGGACAGCGCCATTTGATGCATTTTGGTTTGATGAGTTCATCTATATACTGCACGGAAAAGGCAAAGTACATCTCGATAACCGTGAAGACATGACATTCAACTCTGGTGAGTACTTCTTTGCGCCGAAAGGATTTCCTGGAAAGTGGGAAGTCCAAGCTGGTGAGAACTATCATTATGAACTGTCCGTGATCACCAACAGAAGAGCAGACTCAACTAACGTGTCTAAGACAAAAGCTCCGCATCTACTGGATCCATCGATCATGTCAGGCGTGGACATAACTTGGGATGAAGACGGCCTCTATCAAGAAATGTTAGCAGACGGAGTAGAACTACAGATCTTCTTACAAGCAGAGCAGCCTCGAACTGTCGAGATCACATCTTGGGAAAAAGAGCAATTGATCAGTGTCCAATCAGGTATCGTACAATTAACAGATAGTGATGGCGAAGAGCACACTTATTATACTGGAGATTTCTTTATCCTACCTGAAGCATACAAAGGTACTTGGCATAGTCAAGGCCACAGTTTGTGTAAGTATGTTGTAGTGCAAAAAGCAACTTAGAATAAACCTCCTTATTATTGGATTATGAATTACGAAGACTTACAACTTTACTGTTCTTCTAAAAAAGGTGTGACTGAAGAGTTTCCATTTGATAAATCAACATTGGTATTCAAAGTAATGGGAAAAGCATTTGCCTTGAGCGGACTAGATGAAGTCGAAGCTCGTGTCAATCTCAAGTGTGATCCGGATAGAGCGATAGAACTTAGAGAAGAATATGCTGACATCATACCGGGCTTTCATATGAATAAGAAACATTGGAATACGGTATACCTTGAACGAGAACTCCACGATAAGTTTATCAAAGAGTTGATCGACCATTCTTATGATATGGTAGTCGCTAAGATGACTAGAAAACTAAGAGAAGAGCTCCAGAATCTGTAGTGCCTTGTCTAATGGAAATTAAGCTGAAAAGCTTGTACCACAACCGCAAGTATCAGAAGCATTAGGATTAGTAAAGGTAAATCCTCTGTTGTTGAGCCCTTCATGCCATCCGATCTCCATACCTATCAGATAGATACCGTGAGACTTCTCCATCAAGACTTTCATCCCATCAAGTTCAAAAACTTCATCCTTTTCTTTAGCTACATCAAAGCCCAGGACGTATGTAAACCCAGAGCAGCCTCCGCCTTTGACACCAATGCGTAAACCATGATTATCATCGAGAGATTGCTCCGTCTTGATCCTAAGAAGTTGCTTGATGGCACTTTCAGTAATCAGAACTGGACTTTTAGCAATTACTTCTGGCATTTCATGTATTTTGTTGACTAAACGATATTAGCTCAAAGTTAGTTCATTAGAATCTTTGAAGCGTCATTATCGAGACATTTATAAAAGAGCAATTTTACTGTGGAAATAGTACAAACAATCCTTCAAATACTTGGCTATATTGTCCCTGCTTTGGTAGTATACTTCCTAATGCGACAGTTTCTTAATGGTCACTTGGCTACAGAGCAGATGAAGATCAAGATGACGCAGAGCGGAGAAGATAAAGGGCTAAGAATACAAGCATATGAGCGGCTCACCCTGCTTTGTGAGCGGATGAACATCATGAGTCTCATCATGCGTCTGAACACCAGCGAGATGGAAAACAATCATCTTAAGAATGCCATGCTCATCTCTATCCAGAAAGAATATGAACACAACCTTACGCAACAGATCTATGTATCTGGACAGCTATGGGAAATGATAGGACTACTGAAGGACAATGTCATGGCAGCAGTCACGCAAAGCTTTGAAGAGCATGGTAGTGGCGATAAGGCGACATACGAAAACCAGATGATGCAGATAGGTGCAACTATCAATGGTACTATAGCTGCCAAGGTGAAAGAGGCGATTAGAAAAGAAGTAGAACTTTACTTTAGATGAACAAAAAACTATGGTTTATAGGTCTTTGGCTGCTGCTGAATAGCGCATGTCAGACCACCAACTATCTCGCCACCACCGAGATAGACTATGAGCAAGTATCCCCTGACACATCTGCTGAGATAGATGAGGAGATCGAAGCGATGATCTCTCCATATCGCAAAGAACTCGATGCTGTCATGAATGAAGTACTCGGCGAACTTGAAATCGATCTCATAAAAGAAAGACCTGAGTGCAACATGGGCAACTGGTTGGCTGATATGCTGTATGATGAAGCTAAGATCCTAAATGATGGTGTCCTTGACTTTGCTGTACAAAACCACGGCGGACTAAGAGTACCATCAGTAGCAGCCGGACCGATCACTCGTGGAGAAGTATTAGAAGTGATGCCATTTGATAATATGGTGGCAATCATAAGTGCCAATGGAAAAGATGTGCAATCATTTCTGGATCACATCGCAAGCGGAAGAGGATGGCCGATCAGCAGTCAGCTGAAGTTTAAGATCAAAGACAAGAAAGCTATCGATGTGGAGATCAATGGCGAACCACTTGATTATAGCAAGACTTACCACTTTGCATTGCCTGATTATATCGCAGGTGGAGGATCTGGAACATCTATGCTAAAAGGTCTAACACGTAAAGATTATAATGTACTCCTAAGGGACTGCTTCATACAGAATATCATCAAAGACACCAAAGCTGGACATCCACAGCATCCGGTAAAAGAAGGTAGAATCATAAATCTGGACCATGAATAGAAGACGATTTATAAGAAATACTACTTACACCGCTGCTCTAGGATATCTCAACACCTTGAATCTACCGCAGATATGGGATACTAAAGAGATCCTTCACTTGACGTTGCTACATACCAATGATGTGCATAGCCGTATAGATCCCTTTCCGATGGATGGTGGACGCAATGAAGGACGAGCAGGAGTAGCGCGTCGCAAAGCGTTGTTAGACCAGATCAGAAGTGAAGGTCAGGGGACCTTATTACTAGATGCGGGAGACATCTTTCAAGGCACACCATACTTCAACATGTTTCATGGGGAGTTAGAGATGAAGCTCATGACTGAATTGGGTTATGATGTGGGTACGATAGGTAACCATGATTTTGATGCAGGGATAGATGGATTTGAAAAGCAGTTGGTTCATGCCGACTTCCCTATGGTCATCAGTAATTATGGTTTGGACAATACTATACTCAATGGTAAAACTAAAGATTATAAAATCTGGGAATACGACGGCATCAAGATCGGGCTGTATGGACTCGGTATAGAACTGGATTCTTTAGTACCTAAAGAGTTATATGCAGAGACTCAATATAATGATCCAATAAAAACAGCATTGCGCTATGAGCAAATGTTGAGTCAAGAAATGGACTGTGATTATGTGATCGCCCTTAGTCATCTAGGTTATGAATACAAAGGAGACAAAGTATCGGATGTAGTGATCGCCAAGGAGTCCAGCTACACAGATCTAATCATTGGTGGCCATACTCATACGTTTATGAGGGAGCCAAGAATTGAAAAAAATAAAATGGGTGAACCAATTGTGATCAACCAAGTTGGATTTGGAGGAATCATGTTGGGTAGAATCGATCTTTATTTTGAAAGAGGAAGCAAGCGAAAAGCGCAAAAAGGAACTGCAATTACAGTCAAATAATGTCATTGGTAATTCATAATAAGCTGATTATCAACAAAAGTTTTAACACTTTTCTTCATAATCAACGGCTTATAAAATGTGAATATATGTTATTCGTAACTCTTTGATTATCAATGTATTGAAAAGACACATTAGAATTAATTATATTCAAAACTATTTCGTTGGATCGGCTTTGATTGCATTTTTATTTCCATCTTTGTCTTAAGTTGAGAGTCGTGTTCTCGCCATCCCAAAAACACGTATTCGTTTTGATATATTTTAAAGAGATTTAGACCTGGAGTTAATGACATTAGACCATTTAACCGTATGGGAGAACTGTCTGCAAGCGATACGAAAAAGTATCAATGCGCAGAGCTTCAAAACTTGGTTCGAGCCGATTAAGGCAATCAAGTTAGAAGATAGTTCTCTCACTATTCAGGTTCCTAATAATTTCTTCTACGAATGGTTAGAAGAGAATTATGTTGGTCTCCTTAAAAAAACAATACGACAAGAACTTGGCCCTAACGGCCAATTAGAATATCAAATCTTTGTTGAGAACCACACCAATACCCAATATCGTGGTGGTCAAAAAGAAAGACAGTTTTACTCACCAGATCGAATTACTAATCCCTTCGTTATACCGGGTATAAAGAAGATCAAAGTTGATCCTCAATTGAACCCAAAATATACGTTTGACAATTTCATAGAAGGTGATTGTAATAAGTTAGCAAGAAGCGCTGGTAAAGCCATTGCTAAAAATCCAGGAGGAACCGCTTTTAATCCGCTCGTCATTTATGGCGATGTAGGATTGGGTAAGACCCACCTCGCTCATGCTATAGGCAATGAGGTAGTGGATAAGTTCAATACAAAGAACACCGTCTACGTAAGTACTGAACGGTTTACCAATCAGATCATAGAGTCTATCAAAAAGAACTCTGTCAGTGACTTGGTTAACTTCTACCAATCTATCGATGTGTTAATCGTAGATGATATCCAGTTCTTAAGTGGCAAGGTGAAGACACAAGAGATATTCTTCAATATATTTAACCAGCTGCATCAGTTGGGTAAGCAGATCATCCTTACTTCTGATAGACCACCTAAGTCATTAGAAGGTATCCAAGATAGATTGATATCAAGGTTTAAGTGGGGACTTTCTGCAGACTTGCAGACGCCTGATCTTGAGACAAGAATGGCTATTATTTCATCTAAGTTGGATGATGAAGCGATAGATCTTCCTCAGGATATCATAGAGTTCATAAGCTACAACGTTAAGGACAATGTCCGTGAGTTGGAAGGTGTATTGGTTTCACTGATCGCTCAGTCTTCGCTCAATAATAAAACTATAGACATCAATCTTGTCAAAGGAGTTGTAGAGAACTTCGTGACTGGTATGTCTAAAGAGATCACCATAGAAAACATCAAGCAACTCGTATCTGATCACTTGAAAGTATCAGTGGAGAAGATTCAAGGAAAGACAAGAAAGAGAGAAGTTGTGATGGCACGTCAACTATCTATGTATCTGGCGAAGCACCACACCAACAGCTCACTCAAAGCAATCGGAGACAACTTTGGAGGCAGAGATCATAGTACCGTGATCTACTCATGTAAGACAGTCGAAGACCTAATCGATACAGATCCACTCGTAAAGGACGCACTACATGAGTTAGAGAAGAAAGTTAAGATGAGTCTTACAGGCATGAAAGCCTAAGGAGTCACTCTACTTTAGTTAATCTTCTCTTATCATCACTACCTACACTCTATTTAAAATAATTAGGCTATAAATTCGTATGTAATACATAGACAACAAGTCTATAGTTTTAAACGCTTCAGCGTACAACACATATACCTTATGAAAAGCTTCATATCAATCCTTCTACTTACAATAGTATCTATCGCTTATACTTCGTGTAACCAGTCTGCTCAGTCGACATTGCCTGAGGCAAAGTCGGTAACTCCTGAAGGCTTAAGTTGGTATGCCATAGACGACCTTGATGCCATGACCAACCTAAAAGGCAAGAAGGTGCTCGTAGACATGTACACCAGTTGGTGCGGGTGGTGTAAAGTGATGGATAAGAAGACATTTACAGATCCTCAAGTGGTTAAATACTTGAATGATAACTTCGTGCTTGTAAAGTTCAACGCAGAGCAAAAAGAACCAGTAACGTTCAAGGGTGAGTCTTACGAATGGATCCGTGGTGGTAGAAAAGGCGTTAATAAGCTTGCCATGAAAATGATGAGCGGTCGACTAGCTTATCCGACCATGGTTTACCTTGATGAGAATCTCGAAGTAATCAAAGCATCTGCAGGATATAAAAAGCCGGATCAGCTCCTTGCTGAATTACAAATCCTCTAAGAAATTGTCTCACAAAAAGGTTGATCTTGTTTGCTTTGGCGAACTACTCTGGGATAATTTACCCACTGGAAAGGTAGCCGGTGGTGCTCCTTTCAATATTGTCAATAGGGCAACAGCTTTAGGCTTAACTGCAGAAGTCATCACAAGTGTCGGATCTGATCCACTCGGTCAAGAACTCGTTGAGCTTGTATCTGCCAAAGGCAACTCTACAAAGTATATCCAACAACACGATACGCTTCAGACCAGTGTCGTCAATATAGAAGTAAGAGCTAACGGTGAGCCTCAATATGACATCATATATCCAGTTGCATGGGATGATGTTAAAATAGATAAGTCAGTTCTAACTTTAGTCAGGAACGCTTCTGCTTTTGTCTATAGTAGTTTAGGCTTACGTGATGAGCGATCAAGAGAAGCATTATTCCAATTATTAGAATCTGCGCAACTAAAGATCTGTGATATCAACCTTAGAGATGGTCACTTTACAAAAGAGACCATCCTTCGGATGATTGAAAAAGCAGATATCCTACGCGCTAACGAGTCGGAGCTAGCTATGATTAGTTCATGGCTGGGCCTTGATCACCTCAATCGAAAGGAACAAATGCAATCGCTGACCAAGCGATACAATTATAAAATGGTCATCACTACACTGGGCGGAGAAGGAGCTGTCTGCTTCAAAGATGGTCAGTTTCATGTCCAACCAGTCTTCAAAGTAGAAGTAAAGGATACTGTTGGAGCAGGTGATGCCTTCTTAGCATCTTTCATTTATTCTTACTTATGTAAAATGCCAATAACTGAATGTATGAAGTTCGCATGTGCAGTTGGCAGTCTGACTGCATCAAAACATGGAGGCACACCGTCTATCTCCAAAAGCGAGATAGATACAATCCTCAACACTTAAATCAATTAGAAAAAGCCCTTTTTTCTAATATTAATCTACCG
>CALIHL010000199.1 GCA_938022935.1 uncultured Saprospiraceae bacterium | reverse complement strand
ATATTGATAGTAATCTTTAGGCTTGTCATTAGTTGTTTGTATTGCCCATCCATCTAAAGACTGAGTGATCGTTAGTAATTGAGTCGTTATTCTTTTATCAAATACTTGTTCCTGGTATTCCTGATTGGAACTAATGATTCTAAATCTTCCCGTATCTCCCTTGCAATTAACAACAAAGCGTATTCTAATAAATCCACTTTGGTTGGTAACGACAGGGGCATACTCTTCTTTAAAGATGTTTCTTATGGCTTCTTTCTCTCCTTTATAATGAAGTCCTTGGTTGAAGTGAAAATATTGCTTTGCAGCGTTTTCTCTATTGCATAATTGGAATTCATTTGTGTCCAGCTCTGCGTTATGCTCAGAGTCGCCAACCCATCTTAGATATTTAGAGGTGCCGTCTTCATTCGAACAGCCTGTAAGAATTAGTAACGCCAAAAAGGTAAGTGTTGCTTTCATTAAGTTATTATGTAATAGAGTATAAATACTATCGATTGATTAAAGTGATCTGTTCGTTATGGATACTATATACGTGAAAAAGAGCGTGCCAATAAAGGTAGATAATTCCGATTTTAACTGACATAACGATATGTTAACTGACTGAAGTAGTATTGGTATGATGATGAGATACAAGGTTTCACAAAGATATCAGAGAAAGACCCTGAATGGGTCAAAGTCTCATAGCCGATGGCGCCGCTATCGGTTACGGTTTAGCCCAGTTTCGAATGTCGCGTGTTTTTGTAACAAACCATTGACAGCATGAGTCCAATCATTCAAGCTGTTATGATATGTGAAATGAAGAAGACCCTGAAGGGGGCAAAGCCTGTTAGCGGATAGCATCGCTATCGGTTACAGTTTTGCACAATTTCGTTTGGCGTGTGTTTTTGTCTCAAAAACCATGACAAACAATGCGATCAATCTTTCATTCTGTTATCTTACCCTAATGAATCAAAGTTTAAAGTGGATCGTTGGCTTCTTGGTACTTGCTTTCTTAGCTGCTTGCACCCAATCACAAAAGAAGGTCTTAGTATATAGTAAAACAGCAGGCTTCCGCCACTCGTCGATAGAGGCAGGAGTAGAGGCGTTACAGAAATTAGCCCAAGAACAAGGGTGGGCAGTTACAGCCACTGAGGATTCATCGTATTTCGCGGAAGCAATGTTGAAAGAATATGCAGCGGTTATCTTTTTAAACACAACCGGAGACATCCTCAATGACGAACAACAGGCTGATTTTGAAAGATACATCCAAGCTGGAGGAGGATTTGTCGGTGTTCATGCGGCAACGGATACAGAATACGATTGGTCTTGGTACAATGGTTTGGTGGGGGCATACTTTGACAGTCATCCAAAGATCCAAGAAGCATCATTGTATGCCACTGGCAAAAAACATATTGCAATGGAGGGGATAGACAGCTTGTGGGTTAAGTCGGATGAATGGTACAACTTTAAAAGTATCAACCCTGACATCAATGTGTTATTGAAGATTGACGAGGGCTCATATGAAGGCGGAACAAATGACGGCGATCATCCGATCTCATGGTATCATGACTATGATGGAGGACGATCATTTTATACAGAGATGGGGCACACAGATGAGACATATAAGAATCCGACTTTTTTAAAACACTTGTTGGGGGGTATAGAATACGCCATAGGCGAAGGATCACTCGATTATAATCTCGTCAATACATATCGTGTGCCACCGGAGAATAGATTTGTAAAAGATGTCTTGGATTTTAATTTGAATGAGCCGATGGAGATTGATGAGTTGCCTGGCCGAGGGATCATCTTTGTCGAACGCAGAGGACCTATAAAGCTGTATGATTTTGAAACGGCGCAAACGAGAACGCTGGCTGACTTGGATGTCTTTTATGGCAATGAGGATGGTTTGCTAGGCATCGCGGTAGACCCTAATTTTGAGTCTAACAATTGGATCTATCTATTTTATTCTGCACCAGGTGATGAGCCATTGCAACATGTATCGAGGTTTAATCTTGAAGGAGATGAGTTGGTTTTGTCCTCGGAGAAAATTCTACTCAAGATACCAACTATTAGAAAGTGCTGTCATAGTGGCGGCGCCTTAGAGTTTGGACCCAAAGGCCATCTGTTTATCACACTTGGGGACAATACTAATCCATTTGAATCACAAGGATTTGCGCCAATTGATGAGCGCCCAGGAAGAGCGCTGTGGGATGCACAGAAGTCAGCTGCCAATGCCAATGACCTAAGAGGAAAAATCTTAAGAATCAAGCCAGAAGATGATGGGACGTATTCTATCCCTGAGGGAAATTTATTTCCCGAAGGAACACCTGGCACACGACCTGAGATCTATGTGATGGGCTGTCGTAATCCATTTAGGCACTCGATCGATAGTAAGACTGGATATGTCTATTGGGGAGATGTAGGTCCAGATGCAGGAAAGACAATTGCAGATCGAGGCCCTGCAGGCATGGGAGAGTTTGATCAAGCTCGTCAAGCGGGCTTCTATGGATGGCCTTATACCAGAGGCAACAATCAGGCTTACAACGATTATAACTTTGTAATAGGGCAACCGGGAGCAAAATTTGATCCTGCAAAAATTATAAATGACTCTCCCAATAATACGGGTATCCAAGAACTGCCACCTGTACAATCTTCGATGATATGGTTCTCGTATGATCGATCAGAAGAGTTTCCATGGTTAGGCAAAGGAGGTGTCAATCCTATGGCAGGCCCAGTATATCATGCGGATGATTATCCTGAAGCAGAACTGAAGTTTCCAGTCTATTTTGAAGACAAGTTATTTGTCTATGAGTGGATGCGAGATTGGATCTATGTAGTGACTTTGGACGCAGATTATAATTACGTGAAGGCTGATCCGTTTATGCCAGACACAGAGTTCTCGCATCCGATGGATATGCTTTTTGGTTCTGATGGTAAGCTATATACTTTAGAATATGGTCAAAAGTGGAATGCTCAAAACATAGACGCTCGACTTAGTAGTATATCATATATCGAAGGTAATCGCACACCAGTGGCTCATATAGATAATGACGTTGTCGTAGGTGCCGCTCCGTTGACCGTGCAGTTCTCTGCAAAAGAATCAATTGATCATGATGACGATGAGTTGACTTATGAGTGGTCATTTACGAAGGATGAAGTGCAATCTACTGAAGAGAATCCTACCTATACTTTTACAGAAGATGGCAAGTACGATGTATGGCTAAAGGTGACTGATCAAGCGGGCTTGGAGTCAGAAGTTAATACAAGTGTCCTCGTAGGAAATGATCCGCCGACATTATCTATCGAAGTAGATACGGACAACCAAATCTTCTGGGATAATAAAAAAGTAAACTATACTATCACGGTCGCAGACAATCAAGATGGAAGTACTTCTGAAGGTTCGATAGATCCTGATAAAGTGACGGTGACTTTGGATTATATACCTGAAGGAAAAGACTTGGTGAAGGCGACCATCGGGCATCAACAAAATGTAGTGCCAACTGGACTAGAGTTAATAGAAAGTAGTGATTGTAAAGCTTGTCATGCTCAAGATGAAAAAGTAAACGGACCCAGTTATAAAGACATAGCAGATCGCTATACTAAAAAGGATAAGGCTGTTCTGATCAATAGAGTGATCAAAGGAAGCGTCGGCATTTGGGGTGAAACCATGATGGCCGCACATCCACAATTGTCAATTGATGAAGTGGGGGATATTGTTGATTATATATTTTCCTTAAGATCTGATGAAAAAGAAGTAGCTAAAGAGTCTTTACCCCTTTCAGGCGAGATTCAATTTGACCAACACGATTCAAGTGTAGATGAAGGAGTCTACGTGTTGATGGCTTCTTATAGAGATAAAGGAAATCCAGATATTGAAGCTTCTGTACTATCTGTGCGTGAACAAGTCATTTTTAGACGTCCTAAGTTAGAATTAGAAGAAGCCGAAACGTTTAGTGAAGGTATAAGCCAATGGAGTGCAGGCGGTAAAAAAGTACTTGGTTCTATTTTAGATGGATCATATATAATCTTGGATGATGTATCCTTGATAGGATTGAAGTCTATTAAGTTCTCCGCTCATTATAACGCCGACTATCTCTATGAAGGTAGAGTAGAAGTGAGAGAAGGAGACCCTTCTGGAGCTTTGTTAGGATCTACATACTTGCGATACTTCGACAAGAAGAAAGGAGCATCTAAAGAAAACGATATCAAGATTAACCCAAGCACTTATAAAGGGCGGTTGTGTATCGTCTTTAAAAATGAAGCTAATCCTGAAAACTTTATCTGCAATGCTGATTGGGTGTTTTTGGATTATAAGGAATAGTTGGGATCGGTAATTGTCATCATTGAATCAGAAATTAGCCTATGAAGTTTAAGCGCTTTTCCCTTTTTGCAATCTTTGTGGTATTGAGTTATCTGTGTTCTGCTCAAGAGCAAGTCTTGTATAAAGAAGTTGATAGTATAAGGTTATACATGGAGGTGTATACTCCAGAGGGACTTAAGTCCGAAGATAAAGCTCCAGCTATGGTTTTCTTTTTTGGTGGCGGATGGAAAGGAGGTACTCGGGCTCATTTTGAACATCATGCAAAGTACTTTTCTAAAAGAGGAATGGTTTGTTTTTTGGTTGACTATAGGACGAGTAGTCAGAATAACACTACGCCTTTTGAATCGCTCAAAGATGCTAAGTCAGCGATTAGATTTGTTAAATCAAATGCGAGTCGCTTTCATGTTGATTCGTTAGCAGTCATTGCTTCTGGTGGCTCAGCCGGAGGTCATCTTGCTGCAGCCACAGCGTTAATAGAAGACTACAACGAAGAATCAGATGATATAGCTATCAGTAGTGTGCCAGACGCTTTAGTTCTTTTCAATCCCGTTATAGATAACGGCCCAGGTGGATATGGATATGAAAGAATCGGAGCTGCTTACAAGGAGTTTTCTCCCTTGCATAATTTAGAAAAAGGTGTGCCACCAACGATCCTGTTTCTCGGAACTAAAGATGCGCTCATCCCTGTTGAAACCGCTGAGTATTATAAGACGGTAATGGAAAAAGTAGGAAGCAGATGTGACCTCCACCTTTACGAAGATAAAGGGCATGGATTCTTCAACTATGACAAGTTTGAAATGTACAAAGCGACTGTGACTGCGGCTGATGAGTTTTTAGTTTCACTTGGCTACTTAGAAGAAGAACCTGTTGTGAAAATAGAATAGCTGACAATCGATATTTCTTATATAATCCCAGCCACCAACTCCTTCACCTCCCTTGCGATACCATGTGCCTCAGTTTCATCCTGACCTTCTGTGTAGATCCTGACGATAGGTTCTGTGTTGGATTTGCGTAAGTGGGCCCAGCCGTTTCTGATGTAGATCTTGACGCCATCTTGAGTGTCCAGTTCGTTGTCTTTGTAGTGGGTAGCCACTTTAGAAAGCAGATCATCGACATCGAGTTCTGGAGTGAGCTGGATCTTATCTTTTGTCATGATATAATCAGGGCACAGCTTTCTATATGAGCTTAGCGTTTGTTCTTGCGTTGCCAGCGCAGACATAATCAAAGCGATGCCAACAAGTGCATCTCGACCTGCATGTAGAGCAGGGTAGATGATGCCACCGTTTCCTTCGCCACCGATGATAGCTCCGACTTCTGTCATCTTTGTAACCACGTTAACTTCTCCAACGGCTGCAGCGTAGTACGATTGGCCATGCCGCTCTGTTACATCTCTTAAAGCTTTGGTAGACGAGAGATTAGAAACTGTTGGGCCAGGTGTCTCTCCGAGTAGGTAGTTGGCTACCATGACTAGAGTGTATTCTTCGCCGCAGTATTTTCCAGTTTCATCCACGAAAGCTAATCGGTCCACATCGGGATCAAGAGCGATACCCATGTCAGCTCTGTTAGCAACAACTGCCTTGGATAAGTCGATCAAGTTATGTTCGAGGGGCTCAGGGTTGTGTGCGAAAGTGCCATCGATGGCCTCATTGATTAAGATGCAATTGCAATTAAGTTCATCTGCGAGGATTGGTAATGCAAGAGCACCTGTAGAGTTGATGCAATCAACGACTATAGTGAAGTTGCGCTTTCTAATCGCGTCCAGCTTGACGGTTGGTAACTTTGCTATCTCACTAACGTGACGTTCCATAGCATCATGCACTTCGGTAACCTTGCCGAGGTCAGCGGCTACGGCAAAATCAAAATTACGCTCCGCTCCAAGATCAAGAAGTTCTTGGCCTTCTGCTGCATTGATAAAGTTGCCATGCTCATTGAGAAACTTGAGCGCGTTATATCGCATATCGTTATGACTCGCAGTGATGATGATGCCACCACCTGCTCCTTGCGCTACTACTTCCATCTCAACCGTTGGTGTAGTAGATAAGCCAGCATTGATCACATCGATGCCGAGCATGCTTAGCGTGTTGACCACAAGCGCTTCTACTTGTGGGCCTGACACGCGACCGTCACGACCTATGACTACCTTAGGAGTTCTGTTATTGCGTAATAGTAGTGTGCCATATGCACTGGTGAATTCTATAATGTCAACAGGCGTTAGGTTGTCACCTGGCTGGCCACCTAAAGTGCCACGCATGCCTGAGATTGATTTTATAAGAGTCATATTAGTAGTTCTTAAGCCAGTATAGTATCTGGTTGGTTTTCTAATTTGTTAAGTATAGGTTCTATAAGTGAAAGATATATCCGCACCAAGGCTACGCCCAAGCATGCTCCAGCAATCACATCGAGTGGATAGTGGACGCCAACGTACACTTGCGCAAAACTAATTAAAGCTGCCCATCCTAGAATTCCCCATTTGAATAATCTTCGACCGCCTCCGAATAGTCCTATCAGAATCATAGCGATACCAAAGTGATTAGTCGCATGAGATGAGGTGAAGCTAAAGGCGCGTCCGCATCGTGCTCGCTGTATAATGTTGTCAGCGATACCTATCTCGCGGCAAGGCCTGTTTCTCTGAACTGTCTTCTTAACCAGTTGACTCGATGTCATATCAGTGATGACTACTGCGCTCACTAAGAACAAGATGTAATAAGAAGCCTTGTATAAGCTGAACTTTGAGAAGACATATGTGATGATGACAACGTAGAATGGCAGCCAGATGTACTTGTTGCGGACAAGTGGAAGTATGGCATCAAAGACGGGATTGGCCATGTCCTTGTTTATAAAAAACAAAGTCGCAATGTCCCATTCAATTAAAAAATTCATACTCAGCTATAGTTATAAACTCGATATTACTCTGAGCATTTTAAGTCACCAAGTTTGATTGCAGTGACGTTCAGAGTGCCAGCTTGCTTATCAGAATCATCGAGTATGATGCAATTACCATCGGAGTAGGTTGCATCAATCTGATTGTCATTGGTTTTGACAAATTTATATACTGCATTATCTGGGTAAGCTTGTATCCTATCTAAAAGTATGTTCTTCATAAGTGATAAGTCAAAGCCAGACACAGACCCTTCGCCACTGACATCTAAAGCGATTCTATCTTGAGGGCATCCTTCTGTAAATTGTAAAATGATCCTTTGTCCTCGGGTAAGATCTTGCACACTTAAGCTTTCGATAGGTCTTCCGGTCTTTACAAAACACACTGCCGCGACATCACTCAAGTTTCTCGTATCTGAGTATCGGCCGTCTAGCTTCAGGACGGCGGGCGATAACACGCCTTGAGCATCTCTAAAGTAAACGCTATCGATATCTGTGGTGCCACCGTCTCGATCAAACATGGTGATACCTAACGAATTACCAAAGTTGGATTGATTCATAGTATCCATCACCATTGTATCCATGGTCATGGTATCCATCATCATTGTATCCATCATCATTGTATCCATTATCATGGTGTCCATCATCATTGTATCCATCATCATGGTGTCCATCGTCATGGTGTCCATCGTCATGGTGTCCATCGTCATGGTGTCCAT
>CALIHL010000198.1 GCA_938022935.1 uncultured Saprospiraceae bacterium | reverse complement strand
GATCTTTGGGTTCAAAATCATCATGAGATGACACTGGAACCGCTAAATTTGATAACTAATATAGATCTTGCCTTAAAGATACTACGAGATGAAGAAAGTTTGTGTACTAACTGGTGCTGGCATCAGTGCTGAAAGTGGGATTAAGACCTTTCGCGATGCCGATGGTCTCTGGGAAGGGCACGATGTCCAAGAGGTCGCCACACCAGAAGGATGGGCACGCAATCGAGCTTTAGTCTTAGAGTTTTATAACCAGCGAAGAGCACAGTTAAGATCTGTAAAGCCAAATGATGGACATAGAGCGCTATTAAAGTTAGAAGATCAGCTTGACACTGTCATCATCACACAAAACGTAGATAACCTCCATGAGAAAGCAGGAAGCAAACATATCATCCATCTGCATGGAGAACTAACCAAAGTAAGAAGTCAACGAGATCCTTCGATAGTGCTTGAGTGGGAGGACGATCTGAATGAAGGTGATCTGTGTACTTTAGGCAGCCAGCTAAGACCACATATAGTGTGGTTTGGAGAAGGAGTACCTAAACTCGAAGAAGCCATCGGACATATGGTAGATGCGGATCACATCCTTATCATCGGTACTTCAATGCAGGTATACCCTGCTGCTAGTCTGACGGCGTACGCACCTAATCAAGCTAAGATCTACTATGTAGATCCCAATCCACAGCTTAATTATGAACTGAGTAGACAAGAAGATAGGCTAAAGATATTTAAGGGACCAGCAGGTACAAAAGTGAAAGAGGCGGTAGAACTTATTCTAACCGCCTCTTTCTGATATATTAAATAGAGATTTAACTCAATTTCTTAGCTACCACACATAAGGCATCCATCCTCCATTGTGCAAACTTCGCCTTCTGCCATCTCTTGAATTTCTGTTGTACTTGGCTCTGCTGACTTAACACTTGTCTTCTGGTTCTTAGCACTGATCGTAAACTTGATAGGATCCACCGCTGCTTTAGACCTTAAGTAGTACATGCCTGTCTTGAGACCTTTCTGCCATGCATAGAAGTGCATCGAAGTTAACTTACCAAAATTTGGATTCTCAACGAAGAGATTCAAGCTTTGACTCTGACAAACATAAGCTCCTCTATCTGCTGAAAGGTCTATTATGACTTTCTGGCTGATCTCCCATACGGTCTTATATAGATCTTTAAGATCTTGAGGGATATCTGTAAAGTCTTGTACTGACCCATTAGACATCATAAGTCTTTCTTTCATGTCTTCATTCCAAAGACCTCTTTCGATAAGGTCTTTCAGAAGGTGCTTGTTAACAATGATGTACTCACCACTAAGTGTTCTTCTTGAATAAAGGTTAGATGTATATGGCTCTATACACTCGTTGTTACCAAGTATCTGTGATGTTGAAGCTGTGGGCATAGGTGCGAGCAACAAGCTGTTACGCATACCCGTCTTCTTGATTTCTTTCTTTAATCCAGCCCAATCGTATCTGTCTGATGGTTTAACATTCCACATGTCAAACTGTAAGATGCCTTTACTCGCTGGTGACCCTTTGAAAGTCTCATAAGAACCGTCTTTCTGCGCTAACAGATTTGACTCCAAGACTGATGCATGATAGATCGTCTCAAAGATGTCCTTGTTTAACTGCTTCGCCCCTGGGCTATCAAATGGTTCTCTTACCAATATGAAAGCATCTGCCAACCCTTGTACACCGATACCTATTGGTCTGTGTCTAAAGTTAGAGTTTTCAGCTTCCTTAACAGGATAGTAGTTTATATCTATGATCTTGTTCAAGTTACGTGTGATAACACGTGTCACTCTGTGCAGCTCCTCAAAGTCAAAGACTCCATTCTTAACAAACTTAGGAAGGGATATAGACGCCAAGTTACACACTGCTACTTCGTCTGGAGATGTATACTCTAAAATCTCTGTACAGAGGTTACTTGACTTGATGGTACCTAGGTTCTTTTGGTTAGATTTCTCGTTACAAGCGTCTTTATAAAGGATATAAGGTGTTCCTGTTTCTATTTGTGATTCTAAAATAGCGAACCATAGGTCTTGAGCTTTGATGGTCTTCATCGCTCTACCTTCCTTCTCATACGAAGTATAAAGTTGCTCAAACTTCTCACCGTATGCTTCATCCAATCCTGGACACTCGCTTGGACAGAATAATGACCACTCTTCGTCAGCTTTCACTCTCTTCATAAAGAGATCAGAGATCCACATAGCATAAAACAAATCACGCGCTCTCATCTCTTCCTTACCATGGTTCTTCTTCAACTCTAAAAAGTCAAAGATATCTGCATGCCATGGTTCGAGGTACATCGCAAAAGCTCCCTTTCTTTTTCCTCCTCCTTGATCTACATATCTCGCAGTATCATTAAAGACCTTCAACATAGGTACGATACCGTTAGATGTTCCTCCCGTACCTTTTATATAGCTTCCTTTTGCTCTTATGTTGTGTAAGCTCAAGCCGATACCTCCAGCAGATTGACTTATTTTTGCACAGCGCGAGAGTGTTTCAAATATCCCAGAGATACTATCTTCTGTCATTGTCAATAAGAAGCAAGAACTCAACTGAGGCTTCGGTGTACCTGCATTAAACAATGTCGGTGTAGCGTGGATAAACCACTTCTCAGACATCAAGTTATAAGTCTCAATAGCTGCATCTATGTCTTCAGCATGAATCCCAACCGCGGCTCTCATGAGCATGTGTTGAGGACGCTCCACTACTTTACCGTCCATACGTAGGAGGTAAGAACGCTCTAACGTCTTAAAGCCGAAGTAGTCAAAGTCATAATCTCTATCATATATGATAGCTGAGTTCAGCTTATCCTTATTCTCTTTTATGATCTTGATCGTTGAGTCTCCGATCAGTCCTGCTTTTGCACCTGTCTTAGGATCTATATAGTTGAATAGAGCCTCCATTGTTGAAGAGAAGGACTTGTCTGTATTCTTATGCAGATTTGATACTGCGATTCTTGCTGCAAGGATAGCATAGTCAGGATGATATGCAGCCATCGATGCAGATGTCTCTGCCGCTAAATTGTCAAGTTCTGTGGTCGACACACCATCATAAAGTCCTTGGATTACTTTTTTTGAAATCTCAATAGAATCAAGATGGTTGGGGTCAAGGCCATAACATAGCTTTTTCACCCGTGCAGTAATCTTGTCAAAACTGACTGATTCTGTCTTTCCACTTCTCTTTACAACCTGCATATTCTTTCTGGTATTTATAGTATTTCGGTATCGTTAATTCTTGTCTTAATTCTTTCTTTAGAAGTCTTCGTCTACTGAGAAGACTTGCTTCTCTTTATCAGCCATCACTCCTGCTTTCTGGTAATCTCCTACTCTCTTCTCAAAGAAGTTAGTCTTTCCTTGTAGTGATATCAGCTCCATCCATGGGAAAGGATTCTCTACATTATATACTCTATCATTGCCCAGTGCACTCAAGAGTCTGTCTGCTACAAACTCGATGTATTGGCACATGAGTTCTGCGTTCATCCCAATTAAGTTGACAGGGATAGCATCAGATACAAACTCCTTCTCTATCTCAACTGCGCTCGAGATCATCTCTAAGATATCTTCCTTAGGAAGTTTGTTCTCGATGTGTTGGTTATATAGCAAACATGCAAAATCACAGTGCATACCTTCATCTCTTGAGATCAACTCGTTAGAGAATGAAAGGCCCGGCATCAATCCTCTTTTCTTCAACCAGAAGATAGAACAGAACGAACCACTAAAGAAGATTCCTTCTACAGCTGCAAAAGCAATCAGCCTTTCGGCAAATGATCCATTATCTATCCATCTAAACGCCCACTCAGCTTTCTTCTTTACACAATCCAAGGTTTCGATCGCGTTGAAGAGATAGTTCTTCTCTTTGTTATCCTTTATATATGTATCAATCAACAAAGAGTAAGTCTCAGAATGAATGTTCTCCATCATGATCTGAAAACCATAAAAGAACTTAGCCTCAGTGTACTGTACCTCACTCACCATGTTTTCCGCAAGGTTCTCATTGACGATACCATCACTTGCAGCGAAGAATGCGAGCACATGCTTTATGAAGTGACGTTCATTATCATTCAACTTATTTTCCCAGTCACTAATATCTTGGTGAAGATCAATCTCTTCTGCCGTCCAGAAGCTTGCCTCTGATTTCTTATAGAATGACCATATATCATCATGTTCTATTGGAAATAGAACAAATCTGTTTGGGTTTTCTTTTAAGATAGGTTCGACACTCTGGGTCATAGTTATGTTCAGTTTAGAATGAAGACAAAAATGTCGCCACTTGGGCGCACCAAATGCCTCTCAGGTAAAATAAAATATGGTCTATTATTTACGATTTGGAGGGTTACAGTGATAGATAATCCCGGTTCGCTGTATTATCTCGTAATCGTGGAACAAATAAATGCAAAAAAAGACTAATACGTAGGGTTTGCTATGCAGGAGTTATTAACATGATGTTAATAAGATTGATAACACATTATAAATCAACAACATATGAAATCTACCGATTTTGAGAAATGTTAATAAGTCCCACAAAACGTTGATAACAAGGGTTTAATGCATTATTCAGAATAGTAATATAAATTCTTATACTTTGTTAGATCTGCGAAATATGGCAATTAACGCAACAACTATAACCAAAGAAATCAGAATCATCAGATATGGAGTCCAACTGTAGTTTTCGAGGGGTAAATCGAGGTTCATTCCGTAAAAACTGAAGACTATTGTAGGTACCATCAACACGATTGTGATGGTAGTAAGTCTGTGGATAACTATATTAAGGTTATTAGAGATGATAGAAGCATATGCTTCCATGGTCCCATTGAGTAGATTTGTGTGGACATTTGCCATCTCAAGTGCCTGACTATTGTCAATAATTATGTCCTCAAATAGATCTTGATGATCTTCAAGCTCCCTAATATTGAGAAAATCTGTCCGCTTCATCTTTTGCTTAAGCAGATCATTATCACTTAATGAGTTAAGCATATAGACCAGTGACTTTTCTATCCGAAGCAACTGTTGTAACTCCTTATTACGACTTGAATTATATAACTCACGTTCGATTAGATTTCTCTTAAGGTTTAACTTCTTAAGAACATCAAGATACTGCCAGACGATCTTCTCGAAGATCAACAGCACAAAGTGTCGATGATCAGTTAGACTACATGAACGAAACTTCTTCTTTAAGAATAACTCCTCAACTGGTTTACCAGAAGCCGTAATGGTGATCACCCTACCCTTCTTTAATATAATACCAATCGGAGCAGTGATATATAGTGCGTCACTTTCCTTTTCATCTGTATTGATAACAGGTGCGTTGATAACAATCAAGCGTATGTCATCTTCTCGCTCATATCGAGAGCGTTCATCTATATCAAGAGAATCGGTAAGAAAGTCTAATGGAATGTCTTCTTGCTCAGCGAGATACTCGAGCTCAGAATGATCCAATGGAGCGGTAACATGAACCCAAGGAGCCTTATCAGCAGAAGACTCTTTAAGCACTCCATCATATTTCTCAAAATAGCTGATCAAAACTCTCTCTCGCTTTAGGTATAACAGTGACAAAAGTCAGTCCAAAAGTAGTCAATAAGCCAGGGTTGAGCCTAATTATTATCGGTTATGACAGATAATAAAGATAATTAGTCGCCCTCTCCATCAAGCCTCCAGAAATATGATATAAGTTTGACTGCAATTGTCATCAACCATACTTAGCTTAAAGCTCATACAATCAGGCCACATGAAAGTTGTAAATGTTGCAGAGAAGTTTGACTTGTTTCAAGATCACTGGCACCCTCGGGTGATTGGGTCTTTAAATGGTCAAGATGTCAAAATCGCTAAAGTCCAAGGTGAGTTCTTATGGCATAACCATAAGGAGGAAGACGAACTCTTCTATATCATCAAAGGATCCTTAGACATACATTTTGAGGATGGAGTTAAGAGGCTTAAACAAGGTGATATGCTCATCATCCCCAGAGGCGTAGAACATAAACCCGTAGCACAGGAAGAATGCTGGATCATGCTCTTCGAACCTGGATCAACAAAACATACAGGTGAAGTAGTTGATGAGAAAACAGTCACTGAATATCAAAAGATCTAAGGCCAGTGCTCTCCATCCTTATACCTATATATAATAACAAGGTCGTAAAGCTGGTAGACGAATTAATCTATCAGTGCAAGCGATCCAAGATAAACTATGAGATCATCTGCTTAGATGATATGTCAAAACAAAAGTATAGAATAGACAATGGTGTTATTAATGGCCTTATGGGCGTAAACTATGTCGAGCTATCTGAAAATATCGGAAGAGCAAGGATTAGAAACCGATTAGCCAAGTTGGCTCGTTATGAGCGTTTGTTATTCTTGGATAGCGATACAAAGCTCGCTGGCAAGAAGTTTATCAAGAATTATATGGATCGATTTGACGAAAGTGAAATCATAGTGGGTGGAACCAAATATGAAAAGAAGCCCCCTAAAAATCAAAAGAAACGCTTGCACTGGACCTATGGCAGTAAAAGAGAAGCCATCCTTGCCAAAAAGCGAAATAGAAACCCTTCCAGACACTTTCACACCAACAACTTCAGCACTACTAGGACGATCGCATTGGCTCATCCTTTTGACGAATCAATAAAAGGATACGGGTATGAGGACTTAGCACTGGGGGAACAACTATCACGGTCTGGCCATGCCATACTCCACATCGACAATCCAACCATTCATAGAGGTTTGAAAGAAGCTGACGACTTTCTTAAGGATCAAAAAACGGCGTCTGAGAACTTGGCAACACTGTATTATGAGGGCAGCATACAAAACACAAAACTCATCAGGACTTATCAGAGAGTAAAGAAAATCGGCATGAGAGATCTTATAATGAGTAGTCTCGCGTCAAGAATAGAAAAGATGGAGCTTCAGTTAAAATCCCATCCGAAAAAGCTGTATAAGCTCGATTTAATAAAATTATATTATTTCGATAGCGCTCTGAATAACATACATATTGAAGTAAAGGAATAATTATGGCCAATTATATTTTTAAAAGGTCATTTTAATTAGACTTTTAGTTTGAAGAGTCAAAATTATTTTTCTTCTTTGTGTTACGATAAAAATATACAAGAATACCTTTTTCATGATGACGACTGCCCGATTCCTTTTCCAGGAGTTGGGCAATTTTTTTTGAACCATGAGTTTACTTCCGAGTATACGGCTCAATCCGCTCTGAGATGTTTCCGGTTTTTATCAATTCGGACAGCTCCGCGCCTAACTCTAAGCTTCTTTTTGAGATCTCTGACCAATAGGTTATTCGCTTATCTTGATCGAGGCCAAAATGCTTAAAATCCTTCATATCCGAGATTTGCTTTCTGGGTAGACTATTGACATAATCTTCTGTGGGAGTGATGAGCAACACCTTTGACATCAAGTGCTCATCAGCATTTCGATTCCATGGTAGCTTCTTGTCCAACCATCCTGGTAGAACGTTTTTCATGAAATGAGGATGAAGCACTATTCCTTCTTGGCAGTGCGGCAGAGAGATGTGGTAATCAGTCATGCCACCATCCCAATAATATCCTTTCGGTGCATCGGGTAAGTCCTTGATCGCTTCCATGACAAAAGGTATCGTACCACTGGCGCGTAAGGCCAGAACAAGGTTTTCCTTGGTCAACTCTACTTCGCGAGTAGGTAGGACATCAAGTGATGGGTCGTATATAAGCTCGCCTTTTGACTTAAAGATGATGCGTTCTGCAGCCTTCGCAATGTGTCTACGGTGGACAACATTGGATATAAAGGCTGCACCAAAGCCCAATCCTCGTAAGATCTTATTAGAATGACTAAGTACGCCTCTGCCTCTGGCTGTAACAACTTGAAGATACCTTGACGGGTGTGTTAGGATATGATCTACCTCACCTGCGATTGCATGTTCGATCATCTGTTTGCATGCCATGGATATCTCCCTTGCATCGGGCTTATCACTATATATAGATGTAGAATAAGCGTGCTGAAGTCTGTCGATAGCCGCCGTCGGATCTGAAGTCATAGCTGAGACCATCTGCCAAGAACCTACAGAGGCTCCTAAAAAATGTAACGGTTGCTTCGCATCACGAAGAAAATCTCCAATAATAAAACGGACCAATCCATAAGTCGTAAACCACTTAGGGCCTCCAGCTGCAGCCACTACACCTGATATCATCTCAGATGACAATCCATCTTTCTTAATCTTTTGGTAGGCTTCTTTACCTGCCCGAAGGACGAGTCTATTCATTAATATTTACAGAAGTAGAAAGGTCTAAGTTCTCAAGAATAATCGACTGATCATGAACAGATACATCACCGTTCATATCAATATCCTCTCTAAGATAGCTTGAGTTCTTGCCATTAGCAGAACGCCAAGTGTTAACATCTTCCATATTGATGACTCTTGTTGATCGCGTCTTCGTCTGATCGATGTTACCAGCGATCATCAACATCACTTTGTTTTTCTCTTTGAGTCCTATGATATCACTCTTGGTGAAGTCAAAAGTAAGCTTGCCGTTATTGAGCTTGATTGGTGTGCTTTGCACTGGCAAGTGATTACGATGTGCCAAGACTACGATATACTTCTTCAGCTTGCTCAGCTTTTCATTGGGTATTGAGCTTCCATTGATCGAACCATCTTCATTTAAAAGTACGGTCTGGTTAGAGACAACGTTACCTGTGGTAGCTTCTCGTATAGAAACAAAGATCCAGTCAACCGATTTGTCATTATATATATCAGATCCATCTGTCGACGACTTCAAGTCTTGATCATAAAAATCACCATAAGGGTCAAAAAATGGAACTGGCTCTGCGAAAAATGCTTTGGGCGTCATGCCTGGCAAATAACCAAGCTCATATAGCTTAGTACTCATCTTGCCTGATGATGCGTCATATGGCCCTTCGAGATAGACCTTAAGATCAAGGTTTACTGATTGGGCTCTTAAGGTATGATCCAACGATGAACCTAAAAATGCTATAATACTGTATGTGAATGTGAGTAGAGTGGACATAAAAAGAGTTTTGTTACATTTTATGGGTACATAAAACATGCCAAATTTTCTTAATATGTATAGGTAGTCCTTGATTTTGATGGTTTTCTTGGGTTTTAGGGGTTCATTCTGTCTTCTACAGCTATCTAAAGCTGATATTATATATTTCTATCCAGCCAATTGGAGCTGATTTACTTTCTGTATCCATCCAAACTTGTCTTCTTGGTCACCTGAACGTAAGCGCTCGATGTAACTTTTCAAGTAAGGTCCGATCTCATATGCCTCAGGATCAATATCAAGGACCTTTTCACCAAAAGCGATCTTATTCACATAAGAAACCACTGCAGCCGTACCTGTGCCAAATACTTCTTGAAGCATCCCCGCCTCATAAGCTTCGATCACTTGATCTTTTGACAAAGGAGCTTCTACTACTTCTATGCCTCGGTCTTGCATGATCTTAATCACAGAATCACGTGTGATCCCTTTCAATATCGATCCATTGAGATTAGGAGTGTATGCCTTACCATCCATGATAAAGAAGATATTCATCGTACCTACTTCTTGGATATACTTAAACTCTACAGGGTCCATCCACATCACTTGATCATATCCTTTTTCCTTAGCCGCTCTGGCCGGATATAATGAAGCTGCGTAGTTGCCAGCTGTCTTAGCCTCTCCTACTCCACCATCGCAAGCTCTTACGAACTCATCCGCTGCTAACAAACTCACTGGCTTAGCATAGTACGGTCCAACCGGACATGTGAAGATCACGAACTTATAAGTCTCCGATGGTCTCACTCCTATGAACTCATCCGTAGCAAACATATACGGTCTTATATAAAGTGCACTTCCCGCCGTAGGTGGTATCCATCCTTTATCAAGATCTACTAATGTCTCGATCGCCGAAGTGAAAATGTCACCTGGTATGTTGGGCATGCACATCCTATCAGCAGAAGCGTTGATCCGCTCTACATGCTGATCCAACCTAAACAAAAGAGGTGTGCCACCCTTATCCGCTGATGCTTTCATCCCTTCAAATATGGACTGGCCATAATGAAGTGTCAAATTAGCGGGGTGGATTGAAAAGTTAGAAAGAGGTACAATCTTACCTTCTTGCCATGCACCATCCTTGTAGTCCATGACGAACATATGATCACTGCAGATCTTACCAAAGGGTAGATTGTTAAAATCTACACCTGCAAGTCTTGATTGGTCGATGTGTTTGATGCTGATACTCATAGCTTTAGATTGTTACATCAAAGTTATATAATTAAAGAGTCCGAAACTTGGTCTTACCCCTATGGAAATCAGGTATAAGATACTATTCTATCTAATGGGTTACAAAACCATGATTATTTCATAACATTACTGGATAAAACCACTAAGCGTGTCTTTCTTCAACTATCCTATATATCAAGTCGCAGACGATCATCAAAAAGAAGCGATCACACTATCTGAAGGCATCAATATCATCGTTAGAGCGGATGCCTATGATGAAGCCGCTCAGACCTTGCTGGGTAAGATCTTAAAGTCAGTTGGACAGCAGCTTGAAGCTGCATCTTTACACAGGGTTCCAGAAGGAAGCGAAGTTCACTTTTCAAGTCTTACAGCCAGCAGTGATTTCTTGGTTCTTGTCTTTGGGCTTTCTCCAAATGAATGCTCACTACAATTAGACAAAAGGCAGTATGTGCTTTTCAGATTGAGTAGCAAGACTTTGTTGTTTTCTAAATCACTTACAGAACTGCCAGATGATGCAGAAGGAAGACGAGCTCTATGGACTACGCTAAAAGAGTATTATAATTTGTAATGATAGAATTTGTACTGGCCAGTCACAACCAACATAAGGTTGAAGAAATCCGAGAGATCACGAGTGATCTTAATATCAACATCTCTTCTCTTTCAGATCTTGACATCCATGATGAGATTATCGAAGATGGAGCAACATTAGATGACAACGCATGGATCAAGGCAGATTATCTATACAAACTCGGTTATAAATATATTATCGCTGATGATACTGGACTTGAAGTAGATGCACTTAACGGTGCACCCGGCGTCTACAGTGCGCGCTACGCAGGTCCTGCAAAAGAAAGCGAAGCCAACATAATCAAGCTGCTCGGCGCACTTTCTAATTGTGACAATCGCAATGCTCAGTTTAGAACTGCACTCGCAGTGTACATAGATAGCGTTAAGCACTCATTTGAAGGAATCATTCGAGGAACAATCGCCAAAGCTAAGATAGGCGAAGGTGGGTTTGGCTATGACCCTATTTTTATTCCCGAAGGACATGAGACTTCTTTTGGGGTACTATCAAGCGATATCAAAAACGAGATTAGCCACAGAGGCCGAGCATTGCAAGCTTTCAAAGCGTTTCTACTTTCTAATTTAGAAAAATAAAAAAGGGAAGCATATGCAATATGCCTCCCTTGATATTCTAATTATAAAAGCGACTACTTCTCGTCGTCCACTTCTTCAAACTCTACATCTGTAACATCTTCAGAAGAAGCATCTTCTGTAGTTCCTCCTCCGTCAGCTCCTGCATCAGCAGTAGCTCCACCGGCATCTCCTGCTGCCTGTTGAGCAGCATAGATGTCTTGGCTTGCTGCTTGCCATGCTGTATTAAGTGTCTCTGAAGCGGCATCAATCTTAGCGAAATCCTGCACCTTGTGAGCTTCTTTAAGATCAGCGACTGCTGTCTCTATCGCTTCCTTCTTATCAGCAGGGATCTTATCTCCGTATTCTTTCAACTGCTTCTCAGTTGAGAAAACAAGTGTGTCAGCTGCATTGAGCTTATCTACTTTTTCACGAGCTTCTTTGTCTTTGTCAGCATTTGCTTCAGCTTCTGCCTTCATACGTGCGATCTCATCATCTGATAATCCAGTAGATGCTTCAACTCTGATGTTCTGCTCCTTACCAGTTCCTTTATCCTTGGCTGATACACTTAAGATACCGTTGGCATCTATGTCAAACGATACTTCTACTTGTGGTATACCTCTTGGTGCAGGCGGTATGCCATCCAAGATAAATCTACCGACAGAACGATTATCATTGGCCATAGGACGCTCACCTTGTAGGATATGAATCTCTACAGATGGCTGATTGTCCGCTGCTGTTGAATACGTCTTAGACTTCTTGGTTGGGATCGTTGAGTTAGCTTCTATCACTACATCATATACACCTCCCATTGTCTCGATACCCAATGATAATGGCGTTACATCTAAAAGAAGTACATCCTGTACATCTCCGCTCAATACACCACCTTGGATAGATGCACCTACTGCTACTACCTCATCCGGATTTACACTTCTGTTTGGCTTCTTACCAAAGAACTCTTCTACTGCTTCTTGGATCTTTGGGATTCTTGTAGAACCACCAACTAAGATGATCTCATCGATATCGTTCTTACTCAGTCCCGCATCTTTAAGTGCATCTGCACATGGCTTCAATGTTCTTGACACCAAGCTATCTGCAAGCTGCTCAAACTTTGCTCTTGTCAACTTAAGTACAAGGTGCTTTGGTACACCATCTACAGCAGTAACATAAGGCAAGTTAATCTCAGTCTCTGTAGAAGATGACAACTCTATCTTAGCCTTCTCAGCTGCATCTTTAAGACGCTGAAGCGCCATTGGATCTTTGCGTAGATCGATTGCTTCTTGTTGCTTAAATGTATCAGCCAAGTGATCAATGATCACTTCATCGAAGTCATCTCCTCCTAATCTTGTATCACCATTAGTAGACTTCACCTCAAATACTCCATCTCCTAACTCAAGTATAGATACATCAAATGTTCCTCCACCTAAATCGTAAACAACGATAGTTGAGTCTTTGCCTTGCTTATCTAAGCCATAAGCCAAAGCTGCCGCTGTTGGCTCGTTGATGATTCTTTTTACATCAAGTCCTGCGATCTCTCCTGCCTCTTTAGTCGCTTGACGCTGAGAATCATTGAAGTAAGCTGGTACTGTGATCACTGCTTCTGTTACTTCTTGTCCCAAGAAGTCCTCTGCTGTCTTCTTCATCTTCTGAAGCACCATCGCACTAATCTCCTGTGCACTATAGTTTCTATCATCGATAGCTACACGCACTGTGTCATTGTCACCTTTAACGATCTTGTAAGCTGCCTTGCTGGCATCACTTCCTATCTCGCTAAATCTCCTCCCCATGTATCTCTTGATAGACGATATCGTCTTCTGAGGATTGGTTATAGCTTGCCTCTTTGCCGGATCACCTACCTTGCGCTCTCCATTATCTAAGAAAGCCACCACTGAAGGAGTTGTTCTTCTTCCTTCTTCATTAGGTATAACTACTGGCTCTTTACCTTCCATTACGGCCACGCAAGAGTTAGTAGTACCTAAGTCAATTCCTATTATTTTACCCATTGTATATTGATTTCTCTTTTTTACTGAAATGAATGAATACTCCTTGTATTAGTCAATCCATGTGCCAATGCATTTTTTGTACGTTTGAGCTGTCGTTTATTCATGATTACTAATATTAATATGACAAAAAGGCAGTCAATTTGTCAGTACCAAAAGAAATCAGATATTTTGACTGTCATAAAAACATCATAAATGTCAGCAGCAGTAAAGGAAGTGAAGCGTATGACCACGCATGTCATCCGCAATATGAAGGCCCAAGGAGAAAAGATATCTATGCTTACGGCTTACGATTATTCGATGGCTCGGATACTTGATGAAGCAGGGATCGATATGCTATTAGTCGGTGACAGTGCATCCAATGTCATGGCAGGGCATGAGACTACCCTTCCGATCACTTTAGATCAGATGATATATCATGCTCAATCCGTGATTAGAGCGGTGAAAAGGTCACTGGTTGTTGTGGATTTGCCATTTGGTTCTTACCAAGGTAACTCGATGAAAGCTTTGGACTCGGCGATCCGAATCATGAAGGAAAGTGGCGCGCACTCTGTAAAACTGGAAGGCGGCGAAGAGATCGTCGATTCGATCAAGAGGATACTATCGGCGGGTATACCAGTAATGGGGCATTTAGGCTTGACCCCACAGTCTATCTATAAGTTTGGGACTTATACAGTAAGAGCAAAAAAAGAGGACGAGGCAACAAAGCTAATGGAGGATGCTAAGCTTCTAGAGGAGACAGGATGTTTTGCCATCGTGCTTGAAAAGATCCCTGCTGCGCTTGGCAAGAAAGTAAGCGAGTCAATAAGCATCCCAACTATTGGGATTGGAGCCGGACCGTATACCGACGGACAAGTATTAGTATCACATGATCTTCTTGGCATCACAAAGGACTTTAAGCCACGATTCTTACGACGATATCTGGAGCTCTATGACATGATCAAAGGTGCGGCTCAAGAATATAGCGCTGATGTTAAGTCTGGCGGTTTCCCAAATGAAAAAGAACAATATTAAAGCTTACTTACGCATTTATAAGAGGAGCATTTAATACTTGAAATGATCAAAGTTGGACTTACTGGTGGTATCGGCGTGGGCAAGACAGTCTGCGCAGATATATTCTCGCTGCTCGGCGTCCCTGTATACAATAGTGACATCGAGGCAAAACTGATTATGATCACTGATGAGGTGGTTAAAGATGCCATCAAAGAGATTTTTGGGTCGAAGAGCTACAATGAAGACGGCACACTTAATAGAGGCCACTTGGCATCTCTGATCTTTAGTGACAAGTTACTCCTCGCCAAGATGAACGGCATTGTTCACCCTGCAGTTAGAGAGCACTTCCGTAAATGGTGCAAAGACAATCAAGATCATAAATACATCATCCAAGAAAGTGCGCTGATCTTTGAAACAGGATCCTACAAATCCTTTGATAAAGTCATACTTGTACATGCAGCTGAAGAAGTTAGAATCAAGCGCGTCATGAAGCGCGATAGCACATCAGAAGAAGAGGTACTGGCCCGAATAAAAAAGCAACTCCCACAAGAAGAGAAATTAGAGTTTGCTGATTACGTAATTATAAATGACAGTAAGAGGCCATTGATCAAACAGATCATGAATATTCATATCGACCTCATGAATATCGACATCAAGTCGTCACAACCCGCTTAAGCTTTACGACTATATTTTTAGATACCGGTGTATGGGTTTCTGGATTGATTAGATCTATCGGGACCAGTGGGTTAGCCTCTGGGAAATAAGCGCCAAGGCACCTGCTCGGTATATCATAAGGAACTACTTTAAAATTAGAAACCGTCCGTACAACACCGTCATGATTGCTGTTGACATCAACACAATCTCCTCCCTTGAGACCGTGCTCTTGCATGTCACTTTTATTCATCAGGATAATCTCTCTGCCATTCTTGATGCCACGATATCTGTCATCTAAACCATACAATGTAGTATTGTACTGATCATGTGCTCGTAGGGTCGTTAATCTAAAAGCTCCTTTTTCTAATTCTAAGACCGGTCTTGGATTAATTGAAAAATTAGCTTTCCCAGTACTGGTTTTAAAGTCTCTAACCTTCACACCATTGGGCAAATAAAAGCCCTTATCGTCACGCACTCTTTCATTATATCTATTAAAGCCAGGGATCACTTCTTCTATCTTAGCTCGGATCAAATCATAGTCGTCAACAAAGGACTGCCAATCCACCTGCACATCATTTCTATCAGCAAGCGTCGCATGTGCCATACCTCCTACAATTGCAACCTCACTGAGCAAGTGATCCGACTTTGGCGCTAATACTCCCTTAGAATTTTGGACAATCCCCATACTGCTCTCTGTACTAACAAATTGATAACCAGATGATTGGACATCCATCTCACTCCTACCCAAAGTCGGTAATATCAGCGCTTCTTTGCCATGCACAAGATGCGAACGATTTAGCTTTGTGCTAACATGCACAGTTAAATCACATTTGCGCAAAGCTTCAGCCGTATAGTCTGTATCAGGCGTAGCAGAAACAAAGTTGCCTCCCATGCCAAAGAAAACTTTTGCTTTCCCATTATACATCGCTTTTATAGCGGGAACAGTTGCGTAGCCTTCCTTTCTTGGAGAGTGTATATCAAAGGCGTTGTCTAATTTGGCAAGGAAAGACTCTGGCATTTTTTCCCAGATCCCCATGGTTCTATCTCCTTGCACATTACTATGTCCTCTTACCGGACATGGTCCTGCACCAGCCTTTCCTACCGCCCCTCTCATCAAAAGGAGATTTACAATCTCACGGACATTTTGAACACCATTTTCATGTTGCGTTACGCCCATCGCCCAACAGATTATAATTTTATCTTTTCGTGCAATTAGGTCTGCGGCTTTTCTAATTTCCGCTTCGTCGACTCCTGACTCTGACACACAGATATTAAAGTCTTCTTTCTTCAAGTCATTTATAAAATCGTTATACCCATGAGTATGTTCTTTTATAAAATCATGATCTATGACGTCACCACTCATTTCTTCCTTTTCTACCAACAAAAGCATAATCGCTTTTAAAAGAGCGATATCGCCATTGACTTGAACTTGTAAGTATATATCGGTTAGGTCTACTCCTCCAGATAAGATCCTCAGCGGTTTCTGCGGATTAGAGTAGTTGATTAAGCCTGCCTCTTTTAGTGGATTAATGGCGATGATAGAGCCACCATTTAATTTACAATTTTCAAGGGCCGTGAGCATGCGAGGATGATTAGTGCCGGGGTTTTGACCAATCACCATCACTACTTCAGCTTGATGTATGTCATCTAATGTCACTGCCCCCTTTCCGATGCCCAAAGTTTGCGAAAGCGCATACCCACTGCACTCATGACACATATTGGAACAATCTGGAAGGTTGTTCGTACCGTATGCTCTTACAAATGCTCCGTATAAAAATGCGGCTTCATTGCAGGTTCGTCCGCTGGTATAGAATATCGCTTCGTTAGGATCATCAAGACCTCTTAGGTGATTACCAATCTTTTTAAAAGCATCAGGCCATGATATTTCTTGGTAGTGGCTCTCTCCTTCAGCGAGATACATGGGATGCGTGATCCTACCCGACTTTCCGAGTTTAAACTCTGACCAACTTGTTAGTTCTTCAACGCTGTACTTTTTAAAAAAGGCCGAATCTACTTTTCTCTTAGTCGCCTCTTCTGCTAAAGCTTTTATACCATTCTCACAGTACTCTCCTAACTTTGACCTGTGGTCATCAGGATCAGGCCAAGCGCAACCCGGACAATCAAAGCCGCCTTCTTGATTCATCTTTAGTGAAGCCTTCAATGCTTGAGGCATATCGACGTATCGACCGAGGTGCTTGAGAGAATTCCAGATAGCCGGAACCCCAACTGATTCTGTTTTGGCTTCATCCCAACTAAGCTTGTCTGAAACATTGGGATATCTATGACCTTGATCTTTCATCGATTACTCTTTATAGCGCTGACCCTTTGCGAATGTGTATAGATATTGAAAGAATCATTTTTTAAAAATCCAACAAGGGTTATTCCTTCTTTATCTGCAGTATCAATCGCCAGCGAACTTGGTGGTCCTATCGACACAAGAATTGAAGCGCCAAACATTGCTGTCTTTTGAACTAGTTCAAAGCTCAAGCGTCCACTGACTAAGATGATGGCGCGCTTCGTATCTAAAGAAATGTTAGCTCCAATCAACTTGTCCAAAGCATTGTGTCTACCTACGTCTTCTCTTATCGATATCAACTTGCCTGACAGATCAAAAAGTGCTGCTGCATGAAGCCCTCCAGTCTCATTAAAGTTTTCCTGTTTTGTTCTCATCAGATCAGGAAGCCCAAGTATGATCTGAGGTGATATGGTATGCTTCGATGCCCAAGGCAGTCTCTGCGAATCATACGACAAGTCGCTGATCGATTGCTGTCCACATGATCCACAACTGGATGAGACATATAGCCTCCTTTTCACCTCACTAATCTTGAAGTCAATAGAGCTGCTCAACATGATATCAATTATATCAAGATCTATCATGGAGAGCTCAATTATATCTTCATTGGCTCTGATTATTCCCTCTGAAAACAAGAATCCTCTAGACAAGTCTTCATCCTCACCTGGTGTTCTCATCGTAATCGCAAGCTGGACAGTTAGTAAGCCTCGTTGAGACAGTCTTATCTCCAATGGACGTTCTACTGCGATCGCTTCATTGTGAGACCTCCTTTCTTGATCAGAATAGACCATTATATCTATTCTTTCCAGGTCTTGTCTCTCTGCAATTTTCACGAGATCAAGATATTTGAAATAGTTGAATTGGCATTGTAAACGAGCTACGATAAAAATTGAAGATCAAAACAACTGCAACGACTGCCTTTTTGAAGAATCATTACCTATTTTTGGGGATACACGTCCGCTTACCTATATTTAACTTGCATCGACTTACTTATCCTACCATGAAAGGGTTTAGCCTTCTCTTCTTCTTAGTAACCTTAATCTCATTCAGCAGCAGAGAAGTGATCGCTCAATCTGAGGAGCATCAAACGAAGATTGATAGTTTAAAAAAGGCAATAACCATTGAGAAAGAAGATAAGCCGAAATACAAACTTCTTAGAGCTCTAAGTAATCATATAGCCACGGTAGATCGCGATGCAGCGTCACAACATTTCATCAAGCAACTGGAGTTCGCCAAGCAGATAAAGAGGCCAAAGTATATAGCTGAATCTAACACAAGTCTCGGAAACAACTATCTGCACCTAGGCGATACAGAGTCTGCATTCCCCTTCATCACTAAAGCTATAGAATTATACAACGATCTCGACGATAAAGGTGCTATTGCAAATAACTTAAACAGCTTGGCCTTGCTTTATCAAAGAAGCAATGAATATGAAAAGGCTGCGCAGACGTATCAAGATGTAATCAGCTACAATGATTCTCTTGGCGACAATGCAGGAAAGGTTTATGCCCTTATCAACTTGATGACTCTTTCTACTGATCAAGATGATGAAAGGAAGGCTCTTGAATATGCTGCTCAAATAGATGAAATCATTGAGCTTTTCCCTGACATGAAAGATTCTGAGGTTAAAGAAATCCAAGGCTTGCTGTCTGCGATATACTTTAATGTTGGTCTTTGCTACAATAGACTCAATGTAGTGGATAGTGCAAGACTTTACTTTGAGAAAGCTCTTAATGACTTGAAGTACTTAGAGGATGATTATACCATCTCCACCTACAAAGGATATATCGACAATGGGCTGGGTGAAGCTTATCGTATGTCAGGAGAAGAAAAGAGAAAAAAGAATAGCGCATCAACCGCCGCAACAAATGACTTTACAGAAGCCTTAAAGTACTACAACCTTGCAAATCTGTCATTTGCCAAACTTAAGGACCAAAGAGGAATAGCATTTACATTAGTGAACAAAGGAGATGCGCTTAATCAATTAGGAAGGCACTCTGAAGCAAGAGTAGCCTTAGAAAAGTCCTTGGCGCTTTCTCAAGAAATTGGCTTCAAAGAAGAAGAAAGAGACAGTTATGAACAACTAGCAGAGAATGCAGAGCAAAGAGGTGATTTTCAATCTTCCGTTAGATACTACAAACAATACTTCACTGCTCATGAGTCGATCCGAAATGATGAACGGGACAAAGCCCAAAAGGAGTTAGAAACAAAGTATGAGACAGTTAAAAAGTCGAAAGAACTCGAAGAGGAACGTAGTGCCAATCTAGTAAATCAAGCTAAGCTCACTCAACAAAAATATTTGCTCTGGTTAGGCCTTTTAATCTTCGCTGGGATCGCATATGCCATCTTCGCTCGACTAAGACATAAAAAACAGCAAGAGGTAAGAAAGTATGAACAAGATATGAACAAAGCCATGTCGCGATTTATTCCAACGGGCTTCCTTAATGCACTCGGTCGAGACAAAATTACCGATGTAAAATTAGGTGATCAGATAGAAAAGGGAGTTACCGTAGTCTTTACCGACATCAGGAGCTTTACAACTATATCTGAGGGTATGACCCCACAAGAGAACTTCGCCTTCGTAAGAGAGGATGCCCAGCGGATGGGACCGATCATAGAACGTAATGGTGGTTTTATCAGCCAATATCTCGGAGATGGCATTATGGCTATCTTTCAAGACAATCCAGCAAGTGCGCTTATGGCTTGTCTTCAGATGCAAGAGGACATAGATGAATACAACGTCATACTTGAGTCAAGAGGCAGAAAGCCGATAAAAGTAGGTATGGGGATGCATACAGGCCCACTTGTTATGGGCATCATTGGAGATGATCTACGTTGGGATGCAACTCTTATATCTGATACCGTCAATACAGCTTCTCGTATCGAAAGCACAACTAAAAACTATGAAGCTGACATACTTTTAAGCCACGACACTGCTTCCCAAATCCAGGACCTTGAGGACTACAATCTTAACCCAATTGGCGAGTTAACTGTAAAGGGTAAGACTATTCCCATCGAGATATATGAATGTATTAGTTACTCTAAAAAAAGTGCGGCTCATGCTGTGCTGTAGCTTTATCAACTATTAGTATATTACAGTCTGTTTAAAATCAAACCTTCGAAGAATGAAAAAGATATTAATCATTGCAGTTTTCTTGGCAGAGTTTTCTGTCGCCTTTGCTGGCAATCCACTTATGGTAATACGATGTAGACCAAATCTGAGCAGCAGCGCTAAAGATGCAGCAGCAGTAGTTGTGACACCTCCAGAAGCTGAATGTTATGGTGGACAATTGAAGATTACAACAAATGACGAACCGTGTAACAATACTTCTGGTAATATTGATACGATTAAAATTACACTTAATAAAGCAAATGGCGACGCATGGGTGCCTAATGATGATGCCGTGACTATCCGCGAATTAAACAACTGCAGGATTCTTAATGCCCAATCAGTTTTAATCTCAACTATTAATCAAAACACCACCGATGATAGAGCAGCCTTCGTCGCTGATGCAAATGGGGTCGTAGAAATACAGTTTGTGAGAATAGATCCTACAGCTTCTTCTGAGATCGTCTTTCGAAATGCTACTTTAGAAACAGGCGGAAGTTCTTTACCATTTGTCGCATGCCCAGCTGTTGGAGCCGTAGTACCAACAATGGGAGAATGGGGAATCATAGCATTAACTATACTGATATTGACGCTCGGTATTGTCGCTTTAAAGCAAAAAAAGCAAACGTTGATACCCATCAAAGAAAGAGTGAAGTAATCACTCCAAGGAATACAAAAAGGGGCAGATGTAAATCACATCTGCCCCCTTTTTTATGCGGACTAATCACTCATTAAAACCATGAGCTTTTTCTTCTTGTTCTTCTTCTCCTCGTGGTAGGAACACCTAAGACACCCAGTAATCCACGTGTTAACTCTCTTGCTATTGTCCTTCCAACTTGTCGTGTCGCAGTACTATTTAAGACCTTCTCTGCAGTACTCTTTTCTCTTCTAGTACGTCCTCCTCCCGATCTCTTAGTTTGCTTCTCCTCATGCTCTTCTGTTCTTGCATCTTCGATCTTAGCAGAGAGTATCTCATAGGCGCTTTCACGATCGATTACTTCATTGTACTTGTCAACCAACATCGAGTCTCCTAAGATTGTATCAATCTCCTTTGGCGTCAATACATCCATCCGCGACTGCGGTGCCCTTAGATACATATGAACCAGTGGTGTTGGTATACCCTTCTCATCCAAAGCGGTCATAAATGCCTCTCCTATCCCCAACTCCGTGATCAACTGCTCAACATCATAGTAGTCAGACAGTGGATAGTTCTGAGCAGCGAGTTTGATAGCTTTTCTATCCTTAGCGGTAAATGCTCTCAATGCATGCTGGATCTTCAATCCTAACTGTCCCAAGACATCTTCAGGGATATCTGCAGGGTTTTGTGTGATGAAGAATACGCCAACGCCTTTAGATCTAATCAACTTTACAATTGTCTCAATCTGATTGAGCAAGACAGAACTTGCTTCTTCAAATACCAAGTGAGCTTCATCGATAAATAAGCACAATTTAGGCTTCTCCGCATCTCCTTGCTCTGGGAAAGTCGCATATATCTCAGCCAACAGCTGGAGCATGAAAGTTGAAAACAACTTAGGCTTGTCCTGGATGTCCGTCAATCTCAAAATAGATATAATGCCTTTTCCTGTAGCATCCTTCTGAAGGAGATCCTGAGGATCAAAAGAACGCTCACCAAAGAAAAGATCCGCTCCTTGTTGCTCAAGCGCGATTACATTTCTTAAGATCGTTCCTAATGATTGTGAGGACATACGTCCGTACTCGGCAGAGATTTCTGCCTTGCCATCAGATGAAGCATAGTTCAACACTTTCTTCAGATCATTAAGATCCAAAAGAGGTAGATCATTATCATCACAGTACTTAAAGAGTACGGATAAGATACCTGATTGAACATCACTCAGTTCTAATATCTTAGAGAGTAGCACAGGGCCAAACTCTGATACTGTAGCACGTAGGCGTGCTCCTTTTTCATCTGACAATGTTAGAAACTCTACAGGCGATGATGCGGCAGTAAATGGGAAACCGATTTTCTCATGTCTTTCATCAATCTTGGGATGGCCTCCACTCTCTACGGCAACCCCACTTAAGTCACCTTTGATATCCATGACTAAAGATGGGACTCCATTTTCTGATAGTTGCTCTACTAGTATTTGTAGCGTTTTAGTTTTTCCTGTTCCTGTGGCACCAGCGATCAGGCCGTGTCTATTTAGCGTTTTTAATGGAAGACGAACAAAGAGCTCCTTCGCTACATCTTCTCCTCTCTTGGCAGCGCCCATTATAATAGATGGTCCTTCAAACTTATAGCCCTCGGCTATCTCTTTTACAAATGCTTCGTTCTTATCCATATTTGCTTTTAATTATTATTCCAGTTATTAACTCTGTTGTTTTGTCTCTTCTTGCTGATTGGCCAGTTAGATGGTTTAAAATCTCCTTCAATCTTTGCTTCTACATTTTCATTGTCATAAATGCTATCAAAGAAGTCCAAACCAGTCTTTTGCTCCACCTCATCTATGCTTACTGCATAATCATGAATGGGTTGTCGACTGACCTCATGAGGCATGATAAATCCAATCCCTTTCTTCTCTCTTCCTTTGATATCAACGATCACTTTATAAAACGCAGACGGTACACGTACTTTGGACGACTTACCGATGTATTCGGTCACATCCGAGAACATGGGTCCAGATGCCACATATATTTCATCATTCTCATAAGCCCAATCCCTAACCGTCTCTTCTAATTCTCTCCATATACCACCATTAAACCCTGTGATCTGTGGCGTCATATTGGACATAAAAAACGTCTCCTTCATGGCTGACTTACTAAAAGCCATATCTCCCGCTGGAACCATATGACCTCTGCTATAACCACTCCTGGTATAGTCGCTATGCCTTGCAGACCTTGAAGACACATGTGGATCTACATTAAACCGATCCGCTCTCTTCACGTTAGGTATCTGCAAGGATTCCTTGGTTAGTCTATACGTCACCCAATCTGGCTGCTCATGTTTTTCATTGTAGCCCAGAGTATAGTATTGGTGTTCTATCACTTCGGATTTATTTCCTTCAGGGACCAGCTCTCGAGTTGAAGTTAGATTAACGCCTCTATCTATGGGCTCTTCTTCAAAAAACGAGTCACTATCATGATATCGCTCAGTAGGTCCATCGTCTACATTCAAATGTCTAAAGAGCATCACAAACATCAATGCAAGCACGCCAAAGGCTGAGAATACCTTTGCCGCCATTCCTGCAAATGGTTTTTTACCGTTCCGACTATGATTTTGTCTCAATTTTGCCACGCTACGTGTTATTAGGAAGTGCAATCTTAGTCAATCTTTTCATATGTCACAAGATTATGATATGATGACTACCCTTTATTAGTAAAGAATCGTGTATATCAACCGACGATCGCGAACTATATCCTGAGATAGACATTTATCTATACATATATAAGAGACAAAGGTTCTACTTTTGTCGCAGAAGCAAAGGATGAAGGAGCAAACAGTTTTGGTATGTGAAGGGCAGTTTTTGAGTCGTGAAGGCATCAAGAGCATCATCAACAAAAATCCATTTTATTCTGTCAATGGTGAAGCTTCAACTCAAGAAGAGTTGGAAGCCAAGCTCAACATATCCAAGTATGACATAGTAACCATCGACTATGCTAAAGATGGTCGCTTCGATTTAGAGTCCATATCACTTATCCAAGAGCTCGCACCAATGACCAAGATCCTCATCATCAGTAATGAAGATGAGAAGAGTCGGATCTATGAGGTACTGGGTAGAGGTATCAATCACTACATAACAAAGTACTGCCGAGAAGACGAGATCTTCAAAGCTTTAGATGCATGTCGCAATGATGAAAAGTACTATTGCAATAAGGTCTTAGACATCATCATCAGTAAGACTTTTGGCAAAAAAGAAGCAAAGGTAACTGAGCTAACTGCAAGAGAGCAAGAGATTGTTAAGTTGATCGCTCAAGGCAAAATGGCTAAGGAGATATCTGGCCTACTCAATGTCAGTATCCATACAATCTATACTCATCGTAAGAACATCATGAAAAAGCTTGAGATCAGTTCTCCAGTAGAACTCATCACATACGCAATCAATAAAGGCTTAGTGGATCTTGGAAAATAGGAAGTAGTGCGTTCTAATTAGAAACAACCATCTCAGTCTGGTCATACGTTCTGAAGTCAACAGCACTTACACCTGAGACACCAAGTTCTTTAAGATACACGCCATACAGAATATCCACCTCTGACATCGTCAACTTGTTGTGTGTAATGATGATGAACTGAGAGTCCTGGCTAAACTGTCGGATGATCTTGTTAAACTTCAATACATTGACATCATCAAGTGGTGCATCAACCTCATCAAATATACAGAACGGCGCAGGCTTCAATAGATACAATGCAAACAAGAACGAAGCTGCCGTAAGCGTCTTCTCTCCACCTGAAAGTAAGCTAATAGACTTAGGTCTTTTTCCTTTTGGTTTTGCTACGATCTCGATCTTAGCCTCAAGTGGATCATCATTGTCCAAGAGAACGATATTACAATCGTCATCTTTTGAAAACAATGCTTGAAAAACCTCTTTGAAGTTCTTTCTAATCTCAGCAAGTGCTGCATTAAATCGCTCAGATGCAGCTTTCTCAATCTCAACAATAGTTTCTTCTAATGACTTCTTAGCATCGAGGATATCATCTCTTTCTTTAGAGATCGCATCATGTCTCTCTTTGATCTCATTGTAAGCGGTGATCGCCATTGGGTTGATCTCCCCATAACTTCTGATACGATCTTGGATTTTAGCTTTCTTCGTTTTTAGTTCACTAAGATTTTCTCCTTCGTACTCTTCTGGAAACTCAGTCTCCTTTATCTCGATACCAAACTCGATAGAGTTACGTTCATGGATGGCTTTGATTTCAAAACCTACATTAGAGTATTTCTCATTGAGACTTGTTATCAACTGATCCTTATTGTAGAGTTTGTTTCTGAACTCAGAGATCTTCTTTTCTAATTCAAAGATCTTACCTTTCTCTTTGTAGTAAGTATCTTCATAAGTGCTGAGTTTGTCTTGCAACTCGGCCTTCATTGTATACTGCTCTTCTAACGAACCTTTAGTTTGCGAAAGCGTAGTTTCTGACTCTTGGATGATCGAAAGTTGCGACTTCTCTTCATTAGTCAGCGCTTCTAACCTACCCAAGATGTCTCCTATATTGTTTTGATAGAACTCGACATCTTTAGAAGCCAGATTATAACTACTTCTAACTTCAAATAATTTGCCTTGAGCTTTATCTCTATCAACACCAGCTGCTATATAAGCTTTGTGTGCATCTTCTATCTTCTGAGTTAACTCTTGATCACTAAGCTCATCTAATTTTTGAGTATCAAGCTCTACATAACGTACATTCTTACTTTCTAAAGACTCAGTAACGCCAGTTAGTTCAGTCTGTTTAGATAGTTTTTGATTTTCAAGATCAGAGATATTCTCAGTTTGATTCTTAATCTTACTCTCTATCTGATATAGCTTAGACTTCTCGATGTCTATCATACTTCGCACTTCAGACAATGAGCTTCGCTCAGATGTCAATGACATCCTTTGTTCTGATGTGCCTTCTTTTAATTTCTTTATCTCGGACTCAAATGACTCCAGTGCTTTTTCAAAAGCGCCAACTTGATTTTCTAATTTCTCAAGAATCTTCTTTCTCCCTAATTGAACGCCTTCAAACAAGGTATTAGAACCACCATACAGTCTACCTTGAGCAAGCACTAAATATTCGTCAGGGAACAATACTTCATAGCCTTCCTTAATGGATGCATTGTCTATATTCTTATAAGATTGTGTAGATATAAAAACGTCCTTCGCTATCGTCTCAACGAATGGGCTATACTGTTTATCAGTTTTAATCAACGAGCTCAGAGGAATAAGATCAGATGAAGGTTGAGGTGTTGCTGTGGTATTAATCTCATCTGTGATTACAATATTAACCTTACCTTTCTGAGCGCCTCTCACTTGCTCATATAGTTTTATAGCCTCTGCTCGAGAACCTACCAATAAGTGATGGAAGTAAGGCTCAAGGTAAAGCTCGACGATCTTGGTATATTTTTCATCCTTGATCTCGATAACATCAGAAAACACTTGATGTTTTGAGCCGCTTGTTTTTAATAAGAACTTTACAGATTCTGGAAGTCCTTCGTTATTCTCGATTATGTTTTTTAGAAACTTAATCCTTTGTTGAAGACTTGAAAGCTCGACTTGCTTCTTGTTTCGCTCGGCAACTTTTGCTCCTAAGTCGTCATTACTCTTTTGTATCGACTCTTCAAGTTCTCTTGTCTTGATTTCCGCCGCACTGATTGTACCGAGGTAAGTATCTATTAGACCTTGCTGATTAGCAAGATTGAGATGATCATCTTTTCCACTTCCTGAGAGCTGATTAACTTTTTCTGATATCACTTGCACATCAGTCGTCAACATTGACTGCTTTGTAAGCAATGCCTCAATCTCCCGACCTAAAGTTTCTTTGAGTAATTGTTTTGCATTGATCGCAGACTTGATTTCCTTTTCTCTCTGTCGTAGATCATTGTAAGAATCTGACTGAGCTTTAAACTGCTTATCAAACTCCTGATAAGACTTTTCCTCTTTTTCTAATTCTATCTTAATCTTAGCGGAGTTCTCTTTGGCTTCTTCGAAGCTTGCTTTGGCTGTACCTACAGAATCAGAAAGCTGTTGCGCGCTGTTCTTGATCTCCTCTACTCTATCCTTACCATTCTGAAGTCGCTGAAGTGCTAGGTTCTTATTGTTCTCGATCTTACCGAGTTCTTCGATCAACTTGTTAAAGGCTTGCTGATCTTCACTCAATGACTTCTCATACTGAAGTATGTCTGTCTTTAATTGTTGTAAAGTCGCATCATCTTGTGTCAGCTCAGTACTTATCTTTAGACGGAGGTCCTTTTCCTTTTCTAACTTCTCCTTGAGCTCTTTATACTTTAAGTTGAACTCTTTAACCTCTATATGAGATATCTTTATAGATAACTCTTTATACTCTTCTTTATACTTATTGAAGCGTTCTGTACGCTTTGCTTGACGTTCGAAAGAAGACATATTCTTTTCAATCTCAAAGAGTAGATCTTGTACCCTGTCGAGATCCTCAGTTGTATTCTTAAGTTTTCTAAGCGTCTCCTTTTTTCTGAGTTTATACTTTGATATCCCTGCGGCCTGCTCTATCATCTGACGACGAGACCCTCCATTGTCATGGAGAATGTCCTCTACCATGTTGAGACTGATGATGGCATAAGAGTTGGATCCGATACCAGAATCCATGAATAGGTTAGTAATATCCTTCTTTCTACAGGGTACGCCGTTGAGCTGGTATTCGCTATTCCCATTGCGGTATAGCAGACGCGTTATACTGACTTCATTATACTCAGTTGGTAGGACATTCTTAGTATTGTCAAAAGACAAGGTGACCTTGGCAACTTTACCTTCTTTGCGGGCTTTTGTACCATTAAAGAGCACATCAGACATGCTTTCGAGTCTCAACTCGCTTGTTTTTTGCTCACCGAGTACCCATCTGATAGAATCTACCACATTGGACTTTCCTGATCCATTAGGACCGACAATTCCGATCAGATTTTCGTTAAAGTTGATGACCGTATCATCAGCAAAACTTTTAAATCCTTTAATGGTTAGGCGCTTCAATCGCATGCGGCAAAGATAGATTTTATCACCTTCAAGGCGATGGAATCGTAGTTAATTTTTTTCGATACCCAAGCCATTGACAGTCAACATATTACAGTACATATTCAAACTAATTATCATCTCTTTTATATGCCTCCAAGGTTAGTACAAATGGCAGAAATATGTCACGACAAGACACTCCTTATCAGAACTCAGAACATATGTGGGATGTCACACTTTTATTAACGATTTTCCTTGGCCTATCCCTATCTTACCTCGGAGACAAATCATACATTTGAACTATGAGTAATCAAGAAAACGAGGACTATTTCTTTGAGTTGTTTGGATTAAAGTTTCCAGTTCATACAAAACTGATCATCCGGTTAGCAATCGGCGTATGGATCGCTCTTGCAATCATACTTCTTATTGCTCAGTACTTCTTTCAGTATGAAATGACCAATGCAGATATACCTGGTGGTTTAATATCTGGCTTTTTGCTCGCTTACTTGATTAGTATCTTGATGAGATAGATCAAATCTGTCTGATCATTGAGCGCCAGGACGTCTCGTGTATTGACCGGTGGTGGACTGAGTGATGTATTTATATCCCAATGGATGAATGCTTCATAGCGCTGATTAGGTGCAATCAGTAGATTGAGGTTGGTTCGATCAATCGTCACCCAGAGGTCCTCACGGCCTCAGATATCTGCAAATGCTTTATGCACCTTGGGATACGTCCTATTATTCCATTGCACTTGAGTGTTATAAACCTCGACCATACCTGTTCCTTTTAAGATGGTCATCCTAATGTCTCGATTGGTCTTCTTGTCTAAATACCAAGTCCCACGATCGTTAGCATCTTACTCATCAAACTCCCAGATGAACTATGCCATCTCATCTATCTGCTGCTCAGGTACTGCACTGCATACTGATGATGACTTGCCATTCTCTTGCCAGTGCGACCTCTGATCTTCAGTCAGAACCTGGAGGGGTTAGCTATTAGATCGCTGATTAAAAGAATGCATCGATGTATACGAGACGGTAGCATTGCCAGGTTGCTCCATAGTTTCAGTTGTACAGCTTTCATAGAGATCATTTGTAATAAGATAACAATACTCATAGAGAAGAAAGTAGGCTTATAAGGGCTTTGTCACTTGTATTTGCTATGTTAGTCTCATGAGCAAAGCAAAGTTCACAAAGCACCTGAAAGAGCTCAATATCGAAGAGCTGAGACATGAATTGCTCGACCTATACGCTAAGGTGCCAGGTGTCAAGCAACACTATGCTATGGAACTAGGCAGTGAAGCTGACCGACTAAGGATCTACGCCAAAGCAAAGAAGGACATCACTTCAAAGTATGCCACTAAGTCATTTCGTAGACCACGCCGCCCAAGGATTCAGAAGATCAACACCCTTCTTAAGGTGCTCAAGAAGGCCACCATATTTGAGCATGAGATGGTCGATATCTATTTGTTCGACATTGAGACCGCTCTGGTCTTTATTGCCAAATATCACTTCTACTCACAGACTTTGGCTAATCATATTGTTGGCGTATTTGCGAAAGCGACAGACATCATATCCGATCAGCATCTTCAGTCTACTTTTCAAGATCGATGCGACTTGATACTCAAGCGATCAGAACTGCTACCTGACATCCACTGGGACCTTGACAACAAGTTCAAGAAGTGCTTTTTAGACATAGAATGATAAGAGTTTGTGGTCTTAGAGCTACTTGGGTTAGATCAAGTAATTACACCCTCTTAGGTCGCTAGCGTCCAGTCTACCTAAGATCTCTACATCGCCATCTGTGTTTGCCAAGCCAAGATCATCAGTTGCGATAAAAGATATCGTATCAATATTTGCTAAGTCGATAATGTTGATCTTTCCTCGTCTATTGATGGGCAGCAGGGTTCCTGGATCAGTCGGATCTGAGATCAAGATGCGCATCCTGTCGTTGAGATTAAAGTTGGCTCCATCAGTACAATAGATCTGAGACAGACACTCAGTCATGCCATATTCTGATGCAATCGTCGCCCCTTCAAATCCTTCAGCAAGAGCACTATGCAAAGCCTGCCTGGTTATCTCTTGGCGATTCTTCTTCATTCCTCCGGTCTCAACAACCTTCAGTTGGCTCACATCACTATGCTGATATCGCTCTACATAATCAAGAAGAGCGAAGCTTACGCCAAAGAGTACGATCCGCTTTGCCTTCAGCTTATAACGTTCTATAGCATCGTGTAGGCCCTGCTCATCATTAACAAAATAATGCTCTTCACCAATCTGACTATTCAACATAAAGTGCCGAATCATATAGAGCAAAGATGATGAAGGGTTATCATGATAATTAGGTAATAGTGATAGAAAGACATAATCACTCAGTGGACCAAATCGCTTTTGCCAGATGTGTTCTGCGTTCTTCAGATACCACTGACCATCTTTCACATGATGCTGACTACGAGTCATTTGTGTAGTGCCACTTGAAGTAAATGTTAACTCACTATCCCAAGCCCCAGACTTTATACTGACCTCCTTGAAGAGCGAGATAGGAAAAAACGGAATCTCCTCAACATGATGGGGTTCAAAATCGTTATATCTTACAAGATCTACAAACTGACGGTAAGAAGGATTGTTTTGATATTGGTATCTATAAACAAGTAAAGCCTTATCTTCAAAAGAGAGATCGGAGTTTGAGATCGTATTATGTAAAGAAAGACTCGTCAAGTGACTCAACAATTGTTCTATAAATATGCGCTTGCAAATGTAGGTATCCTAATCATGCTTCTCATGATTTCTTGTGGAGGTGATAATGGAGATGGCAACACCCCTCCTACATTAGAATTAGTGAGCATCAATAAAGATATCATGATGGCAGGCAATGGCCCTGAAGATCAGATCATAGCGACTTTAGAGTTTGAAGATATAGATGGAGACATAGAAGGCAAGAAGGATGATTTTATCCCTTCCAATATATTTATAAGACAAGTAAGGGATGCCGGAGATATCGAGACGGTTTCTTTCCCTGACTTTCCTAATCTTGCTGACGGACAGAAAGGCACAATGGAACTCGCTATACTGACAACTTGCTGTTTAGGGCCGAATGGCTGCATCACTAGAGACTCTGATATAGAGTCTCAGGTATTTCCTTATGAGATATACATAGTAGATAGTCGAGGTAACAAGAGCAATGTTGTTACAACCCCTCCGGTCACACTGGTTTGTAATTAAGCCAGTCGATATCCTTCTTTAATAAAGCCAAGGTTTTAGCTTCTTTGCTCTCTGGAGTAGGTATATGATTATACACCCATTGAGTCTGGGGTGGCATAGACATCAGTATAGATTCTATCCGACCATTGGTCTGTAACCCAAACTTAGTACCTCGATCATACACCAGGTTAAACTCCACATATCTACCTCTTCTTATCTGCTGCCAGCGTTGATGACTATCATCGTATGACTTGTTGTTATTATCATGAAACAACTCTGTGTAGCACGTCAAAAACGAATCACCAACTGCTTGGACAAATGCCCAGCAAGTTTCTTTTGTAGCCCCTGAAGACTCGTTGAGCCTATCGAAGAAGATACCTCCGATCCCTCTGGTCTCATCTCTATGTACGTTGAAGAAGTATCTGTCCGCCCATGACTTGTACTGCGCATATGCATCAATAGAAAGTATATCACACACCTGCTTCATGCGCTGATGAAAGCGAGTCGCTTGATCTGTATCTATATAATGAGGTGTCACATCTATGCCTCCTCCAAACCACCATAGTCCAGACTCGGTCTCAAAGTATCTGACATTCATATGAATGATAGGGACCCAAGGATTCTTAGGATGAAGCACAATAGAAACACCAGTAGCATGAAAGTGAGTTGGCTTTATATCTAAGCCTTTTGCTATTGTCTCTGGCATCATGCCATCAATAGCTGAAAACATGACTCCACCTTTCTCGATATGAGCACCTTGGATGACTCTTGATCGACCTCCGCCGCCCTCTGGCCTTATCCATTTATCCTCATGAAACTTACCAGAGCCATCTAAAGATTCTAATGACGTACAGATATCATCTTGCAAGCCTTTGAACCAGCCTATAATATCAGTTAAGGATGAATCAGGCATCGAGATCACTTATCATTTGTGCGACT
>CALIHL010000197.1 GCA_938022935.1 uncultured Saprospiraceae bacterium | reverse complement strand
TGTTAGCGTTGGTTCTTTCGGTGCTACCGCTCAAGCTATCTCTGGTCTAAACATCAATATCACAACGGGTGCAGCTCATTGTTTTAGAATCCGAACGGCTGGCGCCTCTTCTGGAAGTGGAACTTATAGAGTAGATGATGTGACTATAATGGGAAGTACTATAATTACAACTCTATCAGCTATCGTTTATAATTTCTTTTCGAACGCAACTGGCACTCCAATCCCAACAGCTCAAGGAGTTCCTTCTTATGATCCTGGAGTCACCGCTCCAGGCACTTACGATTATTGGTTAACTGCAACAGATGGTATGTGCACCAGTGATACAATCAAAACGTCTATCATTATACATCCCACTCCCTCTATCACAGCTTCGAATCAAACCATTTGTGCTGGAGATTCTATTTTACTATCCGATCTAATATTAGGTACTACTTTGGGCACTGTTCAATATGGCACCAGTTTCGGGACTTACCCCAACGCTATTACCTCTTTTGCAAAACCAAATAACACAACCACCTACTTCATCAGAGATAGTATCGAAGCCACTGGTTGCATCGATACTACCATGCTCACCATCACTGTCAATGAAGTAAAAACAGGAACAGAAACCCACGATGGATGTCAAGGTGATGACTACAGCGTCACAGTAGGATTGTCAACATACAACGAAGCCAATCCAACTGGCATAGACACACTGAAAGCCACCAATGGGTGCGACTCTATTGTCACTACTACGCTTGTTTTCAAGCCAAATGCAACTGGCACAGAAACGCATGATGGATGCAAAGGAGATGGCTATAGTGTAACTGTTGGGATATCTACATACAATGAAGCCAATCCATCAGGCATGGATATACTCCCTGCTACCAACGGTTGTGACTCTGTAGTCACGACGCTTCTCATCTTTAAGGATAATGCCGTTGGAGAAGAGATTCATCAACGCTGTATGGGTGATGATTTTTCTGTTACTGTAGGTTCTTCTCTTTACAATGAAGCAAACCCATATGGTACGGACATCCTAATCGCTACCAATGGCTGCGATTCTGTTGTTACGACGATGTTGACTTTTAAAGATGTTCTAACTTCTAACAATAATTACACGGGCTGTTCTGGCGATGGATTTTCTATAATGGTTGGATCGACTTTATACAACGAAGCTAATCCATCCGGCATGGATACATTCACGTCATCTTTAGGTTGTGATTCTATCGTTACTACAACACTTATATTTAAGGAGTTGCCAGCTGATCCAGTTGTTTCAGATATAACGTTCTGTTTTGGAGATGGCACATCAACCAGCATAACACCTACACCACCAGCTGGCACAACAATGGCTGCAGATCCTTTTACTGTCACTTGGGATTTTGAAGGAGAGGTACTTACTGCAGCTTCTAACCTCCCTGCAATATCTGGATCTAATGCCAGCAAAGGAGTTGACCTTGGCAACTTTACTTTCCCTGCTGGCAATAGTAGCACTGACGCACTGTCAGCTAATAATTGGAATGATGAAGCAGAAGACTACATAGAATTTTGCGTCTCAGCTGCAACCACTAATATTCTAATTACTGATTTTTCTTTCTTTGACGATGTCTCAGGCACAGGACCAACAACTTATACTGTCTTCTCATCAGACGATGGCTATACAACTGCAATAGGTACAGGTAGTACAAATGATCCATTTGCAGCAACAGCCAATGCTATAACTGGATTAACGATTAATGTGCTTGCTGGAGCAACACAATGCTTTAGAATATTCGCAACAGGTGCGACTTCTAATTCAGGAATCATGAGGGTTGATGATGTAATGATTTCTGGATCCACAGTTGTCAGTACTCCTTCAGCGATAGTTTATAATTTCTTCTCCGATGCGGCTGGCACGCCAATAGCATCAGCACAAGGAGTTACATCATACAATCCAGGCGTAATCGCGTCTGGCACTTATGACTATTGGGTTACTTCAACAGATGGTTTGTGTACTAGCAATACGGTAAAGACTTCCATAATCATCCATCCTAATCCTTCTATCTCAGGATCAGATCAAACTATCTGTGCTGGAGACTCTATTTTGCTGTCTGACCTTCTGGTTGGCACTACATTAGGAACCGTTCAATATGGAACATCATTTGGATCTTACCCTAATGCGATCACTGCTTTTGCAAAACCAACAACTACAACTAATTACTTCATCAGAGACAGTGTTATAGCTACATCTTGTATTGATACTACAATGATCACCATCACTATAAATGAAGTAAAAACAGGTATAGAAACTCACGATGGTTGTATCGGTGACAACTATAGCGTGACGGTCGGCATGTCCACTTACAACGAAACAAACCCTTCTGGCATAGACACCCTAATGGCAACTAACGGTTGTGACTCTATAGTCACCACTACACTTGTGTTCAAGCCAAATGCAACTGGCATAGAAACACATGATGGCTGTACAGGAGATGGCTATAGCGTAACTGTTGGGATGTCTACATACAATGAAGCCAACCCTTCTGGCATGGACCTACTCCTCGCTGCCAACGGTTGTGACTCTGTCGTTACCACGCTACTCACCTTTAAGGACAATGCCGTTGGAGAAGAGATCCATCAACGCTGTATGGGTGATGGTTTTTCAGTTACTGTAGCTACTTCAGTTTATAATGAAGCTAATCCTTTTGGGATGGATACCCTTCCCTCTGCCAATGGCTGCGATTCTGTTGTTACGACGATGTTGACGTTTAAAGATGTTCTAACTTCCAACAATAATTACTCTGGCTGTTCTGGCGATGGATTTTCAATAATGGTTGGATCAAACTTATACAACGAAGCTAATCCTTCCGGCATGGACATCTTCACATCTTCTTCAGGATGTGACTCTATTGTTTCGACAAAGCTCATATTTAATGAGTTACCTGCTGATCCTGACGTTTCGGATATATCATTTTGTTTTGGTGATGGAACCTCAACAGAGATTATTCCCACACCTCCAGCTGGCGGGTTGACAAGTCAACCTTTCGATATTGCTTGGAGCTTCGAAGGAGAGGTGCTTAACGCAGTTTCTAATCTCTCATCCATATCTGGATCTAATGTCAGCAAAGGAGCTGATCTTGGCAACTTTACTTTCCCTTCTGGCAATAATAGTATTGACGCACTTTCAGCTAACAATTGGAATGATCAAGCAGGAGACTACATAGAATTTTGCGTTTCAGCTGCAACCACTGACATTCTAATTACAGACTTTTCATTCTTTGACCAAGCTTCAGGGACTGGACCAATGAGTTACACTGTCTTTTCGTCAGACGATGGTTATACAACAGCAACAAGTTCGGGCAGTACAAATAACTCTTTCGCTGCTACAGCTAATGCTATTACTGGATTAACATTGAGTGTGACTGCTGGGGCAACTCAATGCTTTAGAATATTCGCAACAGGAGCGACTTCTAATTCAGGAACATTCAGAGTGGATGATGTTATCATCTCAGGCATGACAGTTGTCCCTCCATCTCCTACGATTGTTTACGACTTTTTGTTTGATGCAAACGGAACAATTGATATTCTTGACCAAGGAGTAATATCCTACGATCCTCAAGTCAATGCGGTAGGCACTTATAACTATTTGGTAGTAGCAACAGACGGTTCATGCTTTAGTGATACTGTACAAACAAGCATTACAATAAATGCTATACCGGACATCAATAACAATGAGCTAGGCATTTGCATCGGTGAAAGTATCTCCCTGGCTGATCATATTGTAGGAACACCTTTGGGAAGTGTATCCTATGGTACAAGTCCAGGATCCTATACAGATACTATAACGACTATAGTTTCCCCAAGTGTCACAACTACATATTATGTAAGAGATAGCGTAGTATCTACTGGATGTACTGATGTAGCAACTATAACAGTAACTGTTACAGGCCCTAAACTACAAACTGTTGAACCTTTAAAAAATACGTGCCCATCAAAAACAGTGGATCTCTCGATGGCGGAATTGATAGATATCAATAATGTATCTGGAACGCCCTTTATCTTTTACTACTCAGATAGTCTATCCGCTGTAAATGGAAGTGGTTCGGTACTTGGAAATATCGTTAATGCATCAGGCACTTACTATGCAAGGTATGAGATCTTAGGATGTTCTGATGTTCTTCCCATCAAGGTTGATATTGCCCCTTGTTGTGATATAGACTTAGATGTAGTAGAAACAATCTGCTTCGCAGACGGCACTTTTGAAATAAGGTATACAGTAGATTATACAGATGCTCTGGGTGATGGGCTTGCCATCAGACTTGGAAGGAGCACAGTGGATACGATACCTTATCCTTCCAACTCTTCTGTAATCATGTCAGTTCAATCTTCCACAATAGGAAGCGGATCTGGAAGTATCACTTTAGAAGCTATCGATACCAGTAGTCTTAATAACAGTACATCATCGGGACTTCCTTTTATCAGTGAGATTCACTACGATAATATCGGAACAGATATAGATGAAGGAATTGAAATATCAATCATCGAAGCCATAAATCTCGATGGATACACAGTTCACTTTTACAATGGAAGTAATGGAGAGGAATACCTTTCTCCTGTACAACTATCAGACATCGACAATCCCGATAGAATAAACTGTGAATCAATCTATATGCCAGCACCTGGCATGCAAAATGGTCCTGATGGAATAGCACTGGTTGATCCTAGCGGAAATGTTTTAGAATTTATAAGTTATGAAGGAGTTGTAACGGCAGTCGAAGGCCCCGCCAATGGATTAACAAGTACAGATGTCTTGGTTTTTGAGACCTCTTCGACACCAGTAGATGAATCACTACAGTTGACAGATCTTGGATGGATCAATTCTGATGGAGAAAACTCATGGGGTGTCTTTAATGATGGCCTCTCATGTATCCGACAAGTAGATGAAGATGTATGCAGTGTTCAAGTAGAAGTTGACATTCCTTTTTGTTCAACAGACTGCGAACTCAATACTACGTTTGAAAGTATAAGTTGCGTCGAGGATGCAGCAATAGAGGTAAAGTTCATTCTTGAAACATTCAACACTTTAAGTGATTCATTTGCTATAATATTTGAAGGTGAACCGATAGAGACGTTAGCATACCCTGCCAATCAAGAAGCATTAATATGTAGCACACTTCCTTTGATCGGTAGAGGCACGGAAGGACACAACTTGACAGTAAGAGACTTAGCAAGTACTGAGAGAGAGACAGGTATCTTTATCAGTGAGATCCATTACGACAACAATGGTGTTGATGAAAATGAAGGCATAGAAATAACAGCTCCAAGTAATACTTCATTGGAGAACTACCAACTTCTTCTTTATAATGGAGCAGATGGTTCTGTATATCGCACTTTTAATCTTTCAAGCGTAACACCTGACTTGACAACAGGATGTAGCGCATTATTTTTCAATATCAATAACATTCAAAATGGTCCAGATGCAATTGCGCTCGTTGAACCAGACGGGTCAGTTTTACAATTTATAAGCTACGAGGGATCATTTGAGGCAACAGAAGGTGCTGCTCTTGGGTTAACCAGTATAGATATCAACGTAAGCGAAGACAATAACACATCTTCTAACCAATCACTTCAACTCTCTGACGAGGGATGGACAGTTTTAGAAAACTCCAGAGACATACTTAATAACAATCTAACTTGCGTTATTGCGACTCCTCTTAACATCTGCGAGTCTGTATTGATTATAGACGCACCGATGTGCCCTTTGTTTGACTTGACTCTGACTAAGAACTTGAGCCCTGATCAGGCATCATTTGTTGAACCAGGAGATACGGTTTCGTGGGACCTTGTAGTTACCAACGAAGGTGAAGCTTCAGCATTTGACATCGTAGTTCAAGATCATTTTCCTTCAGAGTTTAGTTATAGTCCATCCTATAATGATACAGGATGGCAGCCTGATGCTACATATGTAGCAATACCTGAGATCTCTCCAGGTGAAGGGATTATTATTCAAATTAGAATGATCATTGATCCTAATTTTAATGGCTCCGAACTGACTAATGTCGCAGAAATAATAAGAGCTTCTTTAAGTCCTGGAGGGCCCGATGCAGCAGACTTTGACGATGAGCTTGGCACAGGAACAACAAGTGAAGAAGATGCGGACCTTGCAAATATATTTATTTGTCATTCTTCAGCGTCCGACATTCCCATAGTTGAAGATTTATTTTTGTGTGACGCACTTAGTGGATCCGCTACGATCATGCCCTTTAGTGCTGATCCTTTAGTGCTATTCGAAGATTTTGAGACAGATGGATTAGGAGATCGCTATACACTTTCGATCCCACAGTTTACAGATAACAATGGCAACTACTTTATAAGAACGGACGGCGCTAACACTTCTGTAGACAACGTAGATATAGACGAGATATCAGGTAGCTTTTGGTTTGGCGCACAGGACTTAGATGGAGAAGGAGGGCCAAACCAAGCTACAATCACCTTAGCACCTCAGGACATCAGAGGATTATGCAACCTAAATCTTTCTGTACTCTTGGCAGAAGATGACGCAAGTGATGGCAACGAAGACTGGGATGGTCAAAACGCAGATAACAACTTTGTGCATATCGACTATAGTGTAGACGGCATCACTTTCGTAAATGGAATACACATAGAAAGTAGCGATAGAAGTACAAACACACCGCCAAGTCTTGATACTGATTTTGATGGTGTCGGTGATGGCCAAGAAGTAACCAATGTATTTAGCCGATTTGGGACACCGATCGCGCTGTTAGGAGATTCTATAATTGTAAGGATCACTATCAATCTTGAAGACAATGATGAGGATATAGCCATTGATGACATTACAATTACAGGCAAGAAGGTTGCTTACAATATTTATGACAATGACCCTGATTTAGGCGGTGTCTTACTAGCAGACTCAGTTACTTCTTTTGTTCCCGCAACTCCTTCATCAGGTGCTTCGGATACTTATTGGATATCTAATCGTTGTGGTATCTGTGAAGGTTCTGCTATACCCGTTTCAGTTTCAACACATCCAGTTGAGACAAGCATAGCCTGTTATGCAACTGCTAACATTGTAGTCGGCGAAGATTGCTCCTTGGGAAGTTTAGACCTTAAGGCACTCTACCCAGCCGACATAGATCCTATCTTCTTTACACTCATTTTAAAAGACGCCTCTGGTGCTGTCGTTGACACTTCAGACTTATCAAGCCACATTGGAGAAGCTGGTTTAATCTACCAGCTGACTGACAATTGTACAGAGACACTTTGTTGGGGATATATAACGCTCGAAGCCAAGAGCATACCAGAACCCATTCGAATTAAGGATACAATCTGTTGTAGTGATCGTATCGAAAACATATTGATATCGGAAATAGAAGTCATTGAGTTACTGTCAGAAAAGTGCATCGCTTCTTACGACCAAATCAGGTTAATCCCAAATGTAGAAGGAAGTGTTTGTGATTCAATCAATTACATATACTCATTCTATGCAGACTTTATAAATGATGACAAAAAAGAAAGTGCGCTTGTTTTCGAACAAACTGTAACCATCCTACCTCTACTAAGTGACGACATCCAAAGACCAGGAAGCGAAAACCTTGGTAGCAGCATTGCACTTGCAGATACAATAGTGATCGAAGCATGTGGAGACTTTGACTTCTCTCCAGATAACATAGCTCACTATTGGTCTCAACAACTTGACCCAGCTGACAAATACAAAAATGGTAACAATGAAGGTATCCCTTATGCCTATCCATATGTTGTAAAAGACAGTACAGATGTAGCACTGGCCACCATCTTCCCAAGGGTTATTCAATCTATAGTCAAAGAAGAAGTGCTTATCAATGGACTTTGGGTGCTTGCCGATGTTGTTAAGAAAGATACGATCAGCGACTCATCGATCGTCATTGAGACGATTCCTAATTATCTACCACTTGATAGTTCTACTGTTTGCAACTTTAGCGTAAAATATACTGATGTCTATAAAAAGGGCTGTTTTGAAAAAACAAAACTAATCAGAGAATGGAGCATCTTAGATTGGTGCAACGGGGCGGTCAAAGAATTCAGGCAATTCATAGAAGTTAAAGATACTGAAGCTCCAAAGTTTAATGTCATTGTAACAGAAGTAGAAGTCGTTAACCCCGATAGCATCTTAGTCAATGGCGAGTTAGTTGCGATGGGAGATGCAACAGTTAACGTAGATATAGATTTTGAAAAGTTGTTTCGGGTGATAGACATCACAAACGCTCAAGAATGCTCTGCCTCCTTTGAAGTACCGATCTTTGATAGACTGAAAGATAACTGCACGGCCTTTGAAGACATCACATATAGTTATACCATCAATGATGTGCCCGTCCAGCCGGACAAAGACAATCCAAGGCTATTGCATGGCTTCCAAAGTGGGTCTTCTACCTTAATGATAACGGCAACAGATAGGTGTGGCAATAGTGCGACTCATAAGATGACCATATTTGCTCTTGACAAAGCACCTCCTAAAGTACTTTGTAGAGACCAGATCAATGTTTCTCTTATAGAAGATCGAGGTCTTTTAGATGGCGGTCAAGTCTTGGTGCCTCTGGAGTTATTTGATATAGGCACATATGATGAATGTGGAGAGATCTTGCTCGTACTTGCACGTAGATTGGATAACAAGTTCTTTTGCAATGGAACGTCCATACAGGCTATCTCTACATCTGCATTAGAGTTTTGTTGTGAAGATATCGGATCAGGCCCTATCCCGATAAGCCTCACTTACTTTGACAACCTCGGCAATACCTCCAAGTGCTGGACTACTGTCCTAATCGAAGGTGATATAATACCAGAGCTATCAATCGAAGATCAGACCATAGCATGCCATGAAGGATTAAGTCCAGAAGACTTGGGGTATCCGAACATCAGATATACATGTGAAGCACCTACTCTACTTTACGAAGACATCAAAACCAACTATGACTCAATATGTGGACATGGTTATATCATCAGAAGATGGTCATTAGAAGAATATCTACAAGTCATAACTGATCAAATCATTAACATCCAAGCGGACAGTCAGTACGTCATCAATCCATATGATATCAAATGGCCAAGAAGTTATACAGGAGCCGAGATTGACAATTTTATAATCTATGAGCCAGATGATGATTCTGACTCTTGTAAAATCTGGACAGCTGATCAGATAAACGAGATCTGTCTTGAATATCCAACAGCTACTTGTCTTGACTCTGATTTTGAAGAACCAATTCTTCCATTCTTCAAGTGTGGTATCATAGCAACAACTTATGAAGACCAACCACTTGAGACATTTGATGGAAGTTGTAAAAAGATAATAAGAAGGTGGACTATTATTGATTGGTGTAATTACAAACCTAATGAGATTGAAGACAATAGTTATGACAAACAGTTTGTAAAAGATAGGTGTCTTGATGAAGAGTACTATCGGTATACTTCAGTTGTGGAAGATGGAAGCTATCAGTATGAGCAAGTCATCAAAGTTGTTGATGAAGAAGCACCGCTCTTCACGACCTGTGACACAATCATAAGCTATGTTGATGGATCATGCAAAAGCACCGCTACTCTACTCACCAAGGCAATAGATCAAGGTGACTGCGGCGCTGCCCAATTAGAATGGACAGCTATACTTAAAGACTCAAACGACGACATTCTTGATACCCAAGCAGGAGTCTTCAATACTACAGATTCAATTATGTGGACTACATCAGCCATTGACATCGGTAATTATAAAGTCTCTTGGGAAGTACATGATGGCTGTGGCAATATGGCATCTTGCATACAGTCACTTAGCATAATTGACACGGTACCTCCCGAACCGATTTGCATCCAAAACCTAAGTACTGTCATACTAAGTGATCAAGGCACGGCGAGCATATGGGCCGCTGACTATCATCTCAAAAGCGTAGATAATTGTAAAGTAGAGAGCGCTTACTTTAAAGATAAAGAAGGTGATTTCTCAGACAACCTAACATTGTCATGCCGAGACATTCTTACTCTGAGTGGTTCAGTCTGGACAGGTGAGTTATGGGTAGTGGACGAATCAGGCAATGCATCTTCCTGCAATATCTCTTTGGACATCCGAGATCAATCAGGGATCTGCGGCAATGGCGAGATCGCATCTGTCGCTGGAGCCATATATACGTATCAGAACAAAACGATAGAAGGAGTAGAAGTAACAATCGACAATTATAAAGACAGGACTTTGGCTCAAGGCCAATATGCCTTTAGCAATATGCCAACCTTTCAATCTTACGAGATCAAGGCGTATAAAAATGATGATCTGCTCAATGGGGTTACGGCTGTAGATATGGTCTTGATACAACGTCATATCGTAGGAAAGCAGAAAATAGAATCTCCCTATCTACAAATAGCCGCTGACGTCAACAATGATGGTCGCATCAGCGCGATTGACTTAGTCGTACTGCGCAATGCCATATTGGGCAGAAGCGATCAGTTTACCAACAACACTTCTTGGAAGTTCATAGATGCACTTTATGACATGTCAGAGAATATCAGTCTTGCACCGTACGATCAAACGATCAACATAGAGCGACTGAACAACTCTATCACCGATGCCAACTTTATAGGCGTTAAGATCGGAGATATCAATGATAATGCGTCAACCAATAGCCTAAACTCGGGTAATAGATCTATTCAAGACTTAGAACACTTCACCATAGACGACCAAGTGGTTGTCAAGGGACAAGAAGTATCTCTTGTTTTCCAAACTGAAGATATCAGTGATATTGAGGCTTTTCAATTTACCTTATCGACATCTCAAGTAGCTATTAAGGATGTATACTCAGATCAGATATACATCAGTACGCGACATACTTGGCAATACGAGGACGGGCTCACAATGGCTTGGCATAAAACTCAAGATGAAGTAGTGCTTAATGGGAAAGATCTTTTTACGATCAAACTTACAGCACTCCAAGATGGGAAGTTGAGTGACCTCCTTGAGATGAACAGCGATATAACTAAGGCTCTGATCTATCGTAAGGATCATATTGACACCCCACTTGACTTACAGTATATAGATTCTAAAAGTCCTGGCCATACAGGTTCCAATAAACTTTATCAAAATGTCCCTAATCCGTTTTCAAAAGAAACAGTCATTGGTTTTGAACTCAACAAAGCTGGAGAGACTACTCTTTCGATCTTTGATATAGCTGGTACAACTTTATATGAAGTAACACAGGTTCTATCTGCTGGTTATAATGAAATCAAAATAGATGGGCAGAGCATCAACGACAGTGGCGTCTTGATATATCGCTTAGAGCAAGGCGGTTATAGTGATTATAAGAAGATGATACTGATTGACTGATCACTTACTCTTGTCCTTTACGAACAAGTCTTCTAACGTAATAACATTCTGAATAAGACTCGCACTATGGATATTGGTTGTTAAGCCGTAGGTCGTCACGATAGTTGGAAAAATCGTTTCTTTATTCTTTTCAAAGTGATCAAATGCCGCCATCTTCTGACGAACCTTCATAGCATACTCTTTCGTTATGGTGTACGGATACTTGGAAAACTTCATCTCACACATATTGATGATTCTATCAGCCCTTCTGATCAGAAGATCGATCTGTGCGCCTGGCATCTCATCATTACCTCTATGAGCCCAACTTGAGATAGAGGTTTTTATTTGATCTATGCCTAAAGCCTCTTTGATCTGCTCTATATGCAGCATACATAGATTTTCAAAAGCTAACCCACTCCAACTTGCCCATGAATTGGACTGCGAAACTTTCAACCAGTTATTGATGTCTCCTGCTGTTTCTGGGGCTATATACTTTAGATAGAATAGTGTATAATGATCCGTTAACTTATAAACCGCATCCTTTTTCTTATGCCCAAAAGGTATATAAGCATTTATAAAACCAGACTCAGTTAGTTCTTCTAACAGTTTGGTTAATCCTCCTCCACTGCCAGTTTTTATTTTTTCAATAAGCGATTCCCTTCTCATCCCTCTTGGAGCTGCCGCGAGTACTTCTACGATGGCCATATGACGCTCGGCCTTCTTGAATAATGATTGAAATAGCTGAGTATATTCTAATCTCAGTACACCCTTTTTTCTAAAGCAGAGTCGATTGATCGCTTGGGTGGCGCTCTCTCCCTTCTTTATCTGATCCAAGTAAAAGGGAATCCCTCCCATGACCATATAAATCTGACAGATATCATAACGATCTAAGGTGATGCCTTTTTTCTTTAAGAACAGTTCGGTCTCATGTAGATCAAAGGGCTCCATCTTAATCTTACAAGTCACACGATTATGTAAGCCTCCTTTGTTTTTTAGAATGTTGGTAATCATCCATGAAGCGGCAGAGCCACATACCACAACAACTATGTCTTTTCTCTTAGAGGCCCATTCGTTCCAGAAAGATGTGAAGGCTGTTAAGAATCTCGACTTGTGTGTTGCCATCCAAGGAAGCTCATCCAAGAAGATGACTTTCTTTTTTCGGATACGACTATTCTCTATGACTACTTGAAGCATATCAAAGGCTTCAAACCAGGATGTGGGCACTCGTGTCGGCAGTGATTGCTTGTCTATCTGTGATAATGCTTGCGCAAATCGCTCCATGTGCTCTGGCACATCACTCTCGTAAAGGCCTGTAAACTGAAGTAGTGTTTCTTTCTCTAAAACTTCTCTTATAAAGAAGGTCTTGCCCACTCTTCTACGGCCATATACAAGAACCAATTCTGACTTGTCCGAAGTCAGTGCATCGTTGATTTGTACGCGCTCTTCATATCTCCCTACAAGCTCCATTTATTTTTTTAACTCGCCAAATCTACTATTATTTGATCGATTTGGCAAGTTAAAAATAATTTATACTCGCCAAATCTATAATATAAAGACACTTTTGGCGAGTTAAAACTATGTATGTGGTAATGAAAATGAAGAGATAAAGAGATAATACGCAATCATTTTAACTCGCCATATCTTACATAAAGTATAACATTTGGCGAGTTAAAATTTAACCAAAAGATCACTAACTAACTGATTATCAATTGGTTGATAATATTTTAATTGAATCCTATCGTCCCTCTTTTGTGAGAATAAGCCTTCATCATAATCTGTATAGCGAGGTCTACATCCACCTTCTTGAGTAAGACATTGTATCTGCTGGTTACATCGGATCGCTCTCGTCCTAAGCGAAGACTTTGTTGCTTGATGATCTCGTCTACATACTGGCGGACACGACGTGCGTTGCCAAAGTGCTTGTTGCGTTGGATGTACTCAACCGACAAGCGATCTGAGAGTATAGTCATAGCATCAGTGGAGAATCTATATCCTCGCTCTTTCACAAAGCTCTTGGCAACCTCTGTCAACTCTTCTTCCTTGAAATCAGGAAAGTGCAAGTGATGATCAAATCGTGATCGAAGGCCAGGGTTAGTGGCTAAGAACTTCTCCATCTCATCAGGATAACCCGCCACGATCGTAAAGAACTCTCCACGGTTGTCTTCCATCTTCTTCAAGAGTACTTGTACCGCTTCATCACCAAAGTCATTGTTAGCACCGATCTTATTGAGCGCATAGGCTTCATCTATAAAGAGTACACCTCCCATCGCTTTATCGATCACTCCTGCCGTCTTGATGGCTGTCTGTCCAACATAACCTGCAACCAAGCCTTGTCTATCTGTTTCTACGATATGACCTTTCTCAAGAACTCCCAGTGCTTTAAAGATATCAGATAGCAATCGTGCTACCGTCGTCTTACCAGTACCTGGATTACCAACAAGGACCATGTGCATGTTCATCTGACCTGTAATCAGTTCATTGCGATTACTTCGGTACCTCACGATATCGACAAGTTGATGGATCTTTTCCTTTATGTCTGTGAGACCGATGAGCGCATTCAACTTGGCTAACGCCATATCTAGCGCAGCTGCATCAACAGCGATGTTCTCTTGTCGCCCTTTTCTGTTGGTTCTGATCTTCTTTACATCTTGGAGGCCAATGATACTCAGCTCTTCATCTGAGAGTTCAGCACGATTTGGTTTATTCATCAAGCGAATACCCATGTTGATCTTCGCTTTCTCTAAGATCTGAGCGATGTATCGGGCGTTACCAAATGACTTATCTCTGCTCCTGTATTCCTCTTGGATGATCTCTTGCAGTGCTTTTCTACCACCCGCCGATAGCATGACTTGATAGCGCTCACAAAAGATATCAAGAATCTCATACAGCTCTGAGAGATTATAATCTTCAAAGTCATAGTAGTACTTAAACCTTGACCCTAACCCTGGGTTAGAATTAACAAAGGCTTGCATCTCCTGAGGATATCCCGCCACAATGACCATAAAGTCACATGAAGGGTGAGACATTTGCTTGACTAAAAGCTCAATCACCTCTCGCCCAAAATCTTTAGAGTCTTCATTATTTCGCGCAAGCGCATAGGCCTCATCAATAAACAAGACACCACCCTTCGCTTTCTCAAATGCCTCTTTCACCTTAGGTGCTGTCTGCCCTATATACTCTCCAACAAGATCCACCCGATCTACTTCGTGCACATGCCCCTTCGCTAACAAGCCCATGCTATGATAGATCGCTCCAAGTAGTCGCGCGACAGTTGTTTTACCTGTACCAGGATTGCCAGTGAAGACACTGTGCAACCCCATACTTCCCTCTTGAAAACCACGATCTTGACGAAGCTGTAAGAATTTGATATACTTTGTATGCTCGGAGATCTGCCTTTTAACATTACGTAAACCCACCAACTTGTTCAACTTATCATATGCCTCTGTGCCCGATAAGGTGATGACATTTCCAGTATCTGAAGTGGTCGGTATTGTCAAGAGTGGATTGATCTCCGTGCTGCCTTCTCTAAACTCCGTCCCTATCAAAAAGGACGACTCTACAACCAATCTATCTTGGAATACAACTTCGACTGAGTATCTACCGCGACGCCATGATCCCTTTACGTTAGAACCCCAACCAGCTGTGATCTGGATCTCGCTCTCATCCTTCTTCATCTTCTGCAATCGAACCACTTCGCCCTTCAGCTCGCGGGCATCATTGTAAAATCTGATAAAAAGCTCGTTGAACCAATCGACATTGGGTACATGATTCTCTATCGTAAGCTCGACAAATACATATCGAGTATCAAAATCAGGAAACTCTACATAGTAAGTTCGATCACTCCCATCATTATTTTGATCGTAATTACCTTCAAAGTATTCGACACTGTTGATGCGCATAGCATCATGGATCGTACCAGGAATCAGCGTTGCTACATCTTCTACATAGAAGTACTTGGTCGCCAACTTTCGGCCATCTACATAAGCTTCCCAGCAATATTTACCTTTTTGCCAGAAGGTACCAATGTCTTTCTGACCCCAACCTTCGCGTATATAAGCGACATGATCATGCTTGGAGATGGTTCGCTTTATATCCAGAGAGCAAATCTCCTTTTTCTTGTCATCAAGTCTATAGCACTTCAGGGAGACCTCTACATCCCAAGGCTCTTGCTCATAGGACTTATTAATCAGGGATAACTCGGCATATATATAGCTCAACTGGCCATGCTCAAAAACTTGTCGGTACTTCTTACGATTACCGGCTAGCCACTCTGTACTTGAGTAAACCTTGAGGTCTTTAAACTTATAGGACTCATTCTTGGATTCTTGATCGGTCTTGGGCATATAACACGCTATGTATCAGTTCTTATCTAAAGCTAACCATATCTATAGACAAATGCCAACATTGACTCAACAGAAAAGTATTAACAGCTTATGACTTCATGAAAACATATAAAACAGGCATTATTCAACCTATGTTGATATCTTGCGCCACTAATAGCTGAAGAGAGTGAACCGATGTGTCTTTCTAAGCGTTATGGAGCATTAATGGTAAGAGTAAAGTTTAGATTTGAAGACAAGAAGAAAGCTGAACAAGTGGTCGAAGGTCACTTTAAAGGCGAGTCTATCTTGGATATAGCAGAAGATGCAGATATACACCTCAATCACAACTGTGGTGCAGTATGTGCTTGTAGCACGTGTCATGTGTACGTAGAAGATGGCGAAAACCATCTCAAGGAGATATCCGATAGAGAAGAAGACTTCATAGATAGAGCGACCAATCCTCGTATAGAGTCACGCCTGGGCTGTCAGTGTGTCGTACTCAACGAAGAAGCAGATATAGAGATCATCATACCTGACCAATCAGGTATCATCGGTCATGAGCACTAATCTATTAGCACAGTATTTTAGAAAATTCCAATTAGAAAATAGTTTATGGCATTTGACGAATTAGATAATCTACCGATTAACTGGGCCGACCATGAAGATATCGCGATGGGTCTTTATGACAAATTTGGTGATGACTTCAATGAAGGAAAAATATACAGAATCAGGTTCACTGATCTCTTAGAGTGGGTACTTAGTATCCCTAACTTTGAAGGCAAAAAAGAGGACTGTTCTGAAGGGCATCTTGAGATGATCCAAGCCAAGTGGGTGTACGAATGGAGAGATAACCAATAGCCTCCTTATCGCCACGCAAACCACCAATAAAGGAATAGTGACATTTCTTAGACTACTTCGGTTTCCTAACTTAATCATCCTAGTAGTTACACTGTATGTGATCACCATAAGAGTGATCTACCCTCCTCTGATCGCACATGAGATCAAGCCAGCACTTACCTCTAAAGAGTACTTACTTTTTCTATTTATCGCGTTGTGCATAGGCGCAGGTGGTTATGTCTATAATGACATCGTAGATCAAAGGACAGACCTTGAGAACAATAAGCGACTGATTGTCGGACACAAGATCACTCATAAGATCGCATTGGTGACTTATCTCTTTTTAACCATAGCCCCATTGCTGCCTATGCTTTCACTGACGATGGAGCTCCACCGTCCTGATTATCTATGGTACTATCTACTTCTCATCCTTATATTATGGCTTTATAATCAGTATCTAAAGAAGATGCCCCTTATAGGAAATATTGTAGTCGCCTCACTATGCGCCTTGGCAGTCTGCATGCCATACTTGCTTGAGCTGGATGCGATGAGACAATTAAAAGAAGCAGATAAGATCAGCTATGGTGGAGTCATCAATATTGTGTTGGCATTCACAGCTTTCTCATTTCTTGCTAATCTGATCAGAGAGATTATAAAAGACATAGAAGACATAGAAGGCGACCAAGCAGATGGACATCGAACACTCCCGATCATAACAAGTATGCATAAAGCAAACTCGGCAGCGATGATACTCTCAGTCGCACTGTTAATCATGATTGTAACATGGACGATCTCATCTCTTATAGAAGTCAATACTGCATCAATAATATCTGGTGCTTTTCTCATCATTCCACTTGTATTTCTAATTATTAAAATGCGAGAGGCTACAGAATCAATCCATTTTCATAACCTCAGTCATTATTGGAAGCTGTACTTTGCAGTTGGCATTATATCCTTAATGATCATGACTTATGCGTAATTATAAAACCTTATGAAAACCAATAACCCTCTATCTCATCTTGATGCTTACTACGTTATACTGGGTTCTCAATCCCCCAGACGTAAAGAGTTGCTTGCCAACCTTGGTGTTTCTTATAAAACCTTAGTAAGTGAAGTCGAAGAGATCGTCCCTGATGATATGGACGTTATGGACGCCCCAGCTTACCTTTCCAAGCTAAAGTCAGATGATCTTATGTCTCAAGTCAAGGATAACTTTCTCTTGATCACAGCCGATACAGTCGTTATACACAAGCATAAGATACTTGGCAAGCCAAAAGATAGCGAGGATGCTATCAACATGATCTCTAAGCTTTCGGATACTACTCATGCTGTTATAACAGGTGTAACCGTTAGATCTACTGCTAAAATCAGAACATTCTCCAATACAACTTTAGTAACAGTTGCTCCCATCAGCAAGCAAGAAATCAAGTGGTATGTTGAAAACTACAACGTCATGGACAAGGCAGGAAGTTATGGCATCCAAGATTGGTTAGGTGTCTCGAAGATCACTAAACTCAAAGGATCCTATTATAATGTGATGGGCTTACCCACTGATGAGTTGTTTCGGGTGTTGAAGGAGTGGTAGGATAAAAGCATTATATCCAGTCCAATAGCTCTACATCTTCTAGATAATAGTCATCAATCAAGAGTTCATCATCACCATTTTCATTCATCTTTTTGAACTGTTCGGCCCACCCTTGTCTTACAGCTTTGATTTCTGAAACGCCTTTGTTCAACATGTTTCTATTTTCTTTATCTATATCAACTTTCTTTGATTTCATCACACCACTGCCTTATTAAGATATTCATCAAACGGATACAACGCCTTAAAGACCTTCGCCGCATGACCCAAAAAGTCCTTGGATAAGACATCTTTATCTGCGCATTCATGAGTCGCTAAGAAGCTCTTGTATCTAAGCAGTTCAATCTCTGGATGATCTTTAGGATATCCCTTCGGTGCGGTTTTGAGCTGATCTCCTTCGAAAGTGCCAAAGTAAGTTTTGAAGGCTTTGGCATTGAATACTTTTTTAAATGCTTTAGGGTCGGCTGCAATCTGGGCCCTTATCCCTTTGAGCCATGGGCCTTGCGGCATATAAGCACCACCTGCCAACATCGTATCTCCAGGACTGATGTGTATATAATAACCCGCACGACTATGGATCTCAGACTTCTTCAGTGCTCCAGTGACATGTGCCCCAAAGTGCGTCTTATATGGCGACTTATCCTTAGAAAATCGTACATCCCGATAAATGCGAAACATAGCGCTCTTACCAGTATGATGAGAGATGCTGGGGTCGAACTTTGAGATCTTTGCGATCACTTGGTCTATAAACTGCTCGACATTGTCTTTGGCAGCTTCATATCTAGGTTTATTCGATTTAAACCAATCTCTGTTGTTGTTCTTTCTTAGATCCTTAAGAAAGTCGAATGTTTCTTTTTCTATCATAATCTTATAGTCTTCTAATGTAAGACGATCTGAAGTCACCTATCGGAGACAAATCTGATCATTTTTTATTCATCCCACAGATTCATCTTAACTCCCTTCATCAATTGTTCAACCTGATCCCTACATTGAGTCTTTATCATCATCCACTCTTTTTTCTTGCTGTCAATCAGTTTTTCTAATTGTGACAACTGCGTTTCTTGATTAGATGTAACTGGTGACAGCGGATGATCTATCGCAGACCCAACACTCCTGATCATGCTACTCATCAGTGCAGGATCTCTATAGATGCCTTGTACATCATCTTTGCCCAAGAGTACTTGTCTGAAGTCCGATAGATCTCGTGACACACTATCAAGTGCTACAAACAATGGATCATCTTTGTCCATAGTTAAAAGGAGTACTTCTTTTTGCAACTTCATCTTAGATGCTTCATCTCTCACTTCATCAGCTATAGCCGTAGCTCTTTCTAATAATTGATTGTAATTATTAATCTGCTTTTGCTTAGCTATGATCTCGCTATCTGTTATAGACAACCGCGGATCAGGAGCTATGTTCAACCATTGTGATGACGTGTCTTGATCAACCATCACACTAACATAATAATCCCCGGGCCCTGCATAAAACCCGCCTCTTGGTTTTGCATCTTTCTTAGGCTTCTGTCTTTGTGGTGGACGCACTGCATCTATGTTGGTTCTCCAATTTGTTCTATTAACTCCAGGTTTCGAATTATTATAAAAAGTACGCACTAACTCTTTGTCATTATTTCTAATTTCAATCTTTACTTCCTTGTACTCTTCACCAGCTAACCAATAAGTCAACAAAGCTCCATATGCTCTGTTCTCTCCGTTATAAAGTGCATCACCGATCTTTCCTTGACGATAACCAATAGACTCGCCGACGATCATGATATGCTCATCTGGAGGTGTAAACAAGTGAAGGTTCTGATCTGTGATTTTTGCATCATTAGAATTTTGATTTTGAGTCATTTCCCGCAAAGGACGAATGTCATCTAAGATCCATATCGCTCTGCCAAAAGTACCGATCACCAGATCGTGCTCACGAGGATGTATAACAAGATCTGACACAGGCATCGTTGGCAACCCTTGTGTCCATTTGTGCCATTGTCCCCCGGCATCAAAACTGACGTACAGTCCAAACTCACTTCCTATAAACATCAAGTCTCGCTCGACCGGATCTTGCACAAAGCAATAGGCATATCCATCTATGTCACTATCATCTGCCAGCCGTGTCCAAGTCAACCCAAAGTCTTTAGTCATGTATACATATGGTTCCCAATTGTTACGCCTATGATCATCAAAAACTACAAATGCCGCCGCTGGATCATGAAGCGAAGCAGTGACTTGAGTCACCCAAGTATTGGGTGGGACACCTTTTATATTCTTGATGCGATTATCCCAAGTGAGACCGCCATCCATTGTTACTTGTAAGTTACCATCATCCGTCCCTACCCAGATGACTTTACGATTAAGAGGACTCGGATCTATGCTGATAATCGAACAATGGTTTTCAGCTCCTGTGACATCATAAGAAAGTCCACCTGTTTCTAAAAAATCAGTCTTCTCTGGATCATTGGTGGTTAGATCAGGAGAGATGATACGCCAGCTTGCTCCATGGTCTTCTGACATATGAACGAATTGGCTGCCATAGTAGATCGTCTTTTGATCAGTAGGGTCGATGGCGATGCCCGTATTCCAATTAAAACGTAAGTGCTCACCATCAGGATGACTTGGCTTTATCTTTTTCAATTGGCCAGAAGGTGCATGCCAACGCACAAGGTTACCGGCTTGGCCCATCGCATATCCCTGATCTGGATCTTTGGGATCTGGCACCACATCAAATCCATCACCCACGCTCAGTCTCTGCCAATACATATTGCGTATACCTCCTTTGAACCAGGTACGGCTCGGCCCCCTCCAACTTCCATTATCTTGAAGACCTCCCATCACATTATAAGGAAAGGCATTGTCAACTCTGATATGATAAAATTGAGCAAGCGGAAGGTTATCCGCAAATGTCCAATTCTCTCCTCGATCATGAGTCGTGTTGAGTCCTCCGTCATGACCGATCATGACGTACTCTGGATCATCTGGATGCGACCAGAAAGCATGGTGATCTGTATGTATCTTATTGCCAGGTGCAAACATCTTCCAAGTTGCACCGCCATCTTCCGACATCGTAACTTCTGAAGCTATAGAGTAGATTCTATTTTCATTTTTAGAATCTACATATATATCTGCATAATAGAATGGCCGACCGCCGATATTAGAATCTCCCTTTTTAGAAACTTGAGACCAATGCTCACCTCCATCAGTGGACTTATAGATGGCATTGCTTTTTGACTCTATGTAAGCATATACGATATTAGAATTGCTTGGGGCGAATGAAAATCCTGTACGGCCGAGATCGCTTTCTGGTAGGCCATCATCACTTTCTAACTTCTTCCAGTTAAGACCTCCATCATGTGTGACATATATGCCACTACTAGGACCACCTGAAGTGAAGGTCCAAGGCTTTCGACTGTGTTGCCACATACAGACAATGATCTTATTAGGATTGTCTGGATCAATGACCATATCACTAACGCCTGTAGATTCATTGATGTACAGAATCTTTGACCAAGACTTCCCTCCGTCAACTGTTTTATAT
>CALIHL010000196.1 GCA_938022935.1 uncultured Saprospiraceae bacterium | reverse complement strand
TTGGGTTTTGATTTGATCAAAAGAGCCATCGCTATCCAAGAAGAAAAAGGAAATAAAAGAAATGCAACAATCTTAACGGATATATTGGACTACCATACGAGCCCAAAAGAGGCAGCAGAAGTGGCTGCAGCTGCAGGTGCTAAGAAGTTGATCTTGACACATCTCGGCCCAGCTCCAGAGAATCCAATCAGTCGGAGATTTTATGCCACTGACTTAGAAGATATATACGAAGGCTCAGTGCTCTTAGCTGAAGATGGGGACATTTTTACAATTGAATAATTAAGAAAAAAAGATATCATGACAAGAATCAAATCATTATTTAACCTTGAAGGTAAAGTTGCGATTATAACAGGAGCCAGTAAAGGTATAGGAGAGGCTATGGCAAGAGGTCTTGCTGAGCATGGCGCCAGTGTTGTGATTAGTAGTCGTAAGCAAGAAGCAGTAGAGCAAGTTGCAGAAGGATTTAAAGCTGACGGTTTAGAAGCCATAGGCATAGCATGTCATGTTGCACAAGAAGCGCAACGCGTTAATCTAATTGAAAAGACAATTGAAAAATATGGTCGCATAGATTGTATCATCAACAACGCCGGTACCAATCCATATTTTGGACCTATAGAACAGATGCCAGCTGCAGCCTATCAGAAGACAATGGATATTAACCTTAACGCTCCGATGGAGTTGAGTAAGTTGACATATCCACATATGAAAGCTGTAGGAGGAGGAAGTGTGATCCACATTAGCTCCATAGAAGGACTTCATGCTACAGCAGGATTTGCAGCATACAATTTGAGTAAGGCAGGCCTTGTTATGTTGGCTCAGAATCAAGCTGCAGAATGGGGTAAAGATAACATCCGTGTCAATGTCATCTGCCCTGGATTAGTAAAGACAAAATTGAGTACAGCGCTTTGGGCTGATGAAGAGAACTTGAAAAAGTTTAAGAAGAACATACCTCTTGGTAGAATGGCTATGCCAGATGAGATGGCGGGACTAGCCGTGTTTTTAGCGAGTGAAGCATCTTCTTATATGACAGGCTCTGTCTTGGTCAATGATGGTGGCATCCTACATGCACCTGTGCTTACTTAATTAGAAAACTTCGTAAAGAAATTCTCTTCTATAAAAGAGACTTTCTTTTCAAAACTTATAAATCAAAAAATGGAATTTCATAGCTTTTCTTTAGAAATTAGAAATCACGTCGCTCACCTTAACTTTAACAGACCAGAAAAGTCTAACTCCTTACATGAGGAGGCTTGGAAGGAGATGAAAGCAGTCTTTGAACATTTGGATGACAATCCTGAGGCAAGAGTAGTTGTATTGGGTGGAGAAGGTAAAAACTTTTGTGCGGGTATAGATCTGTCTATGTTGATGGATGTCAGCAAGCATGATCACATCAAGTGCGAGGGTCGTAAGAGAGAAGAGATGAGAAAGGTCATCTACCACCTACAAGATTGTATCACGGCGATAGAGAAGTGTAGGAAGCCTGTGATCGCTGCTGTACACAGAGCGTGTATCGGTGGTGGTGTTGATATCGTGTCAGCATGTGATATCAGATACTGTACAGATGATGCATACTTCTGCATCAAAGAAGTGGATATGGGACTAGTAGCAGACATCGGTACGATGCAAAGACTTCCTAAAGTCATTGGTGCTGGTATGATGGCAGAGATGGCATATACTGGGCGCAATGTCTATGGTCCCGAAGCAAAAGAAATTGGGCTTTCTAATAAATCCTATGCTTCCAAAGAAGAGATGGATGCTGGCGTAACTGAGATCGCTGAGACGATCGCTGCCAAGTCTCCTCTTGTTATCAGAGGTACTAAAGAAATGCTTTTATATACGAGAGATCATACAGTAGATGAGTCCTTAAGGTATATGGGAACCTTTAACGCAGCATACTTGATGTCAGATGACTTGAAAGAATCATTCATGGCACAGATGGCTAAGAAGAAGCCTAATTATCAAAATTAGAAAGCCTCGCTCATTCTAATTTTCCTAAGCATCAAGATGCCTATTTGCTCTGATCTGGACTTCGCAAGATCAGCTTTTGGACCTTCATAGAGATTGTCTATTGTACTCTTCCAGAGTGAAAGCCATCGGGTCATATGCGATTCTTGGATCTTCATTTTTTGGCTCAAGGCTATGTGCTTGAGCATTGGATTGTCTCTATAATCATTGGTGTCGAGAAGTATAGTAGACCAAAATTTGACAATCTTAGGTAAGTGTTCCTCAAGCTTCAGTGGGACAGCTTTAGTAAAGAACAAACCAATGAGTTCATCCTCCATCGCTTGTGCATAAAAAGCAGCAACTAGCTTCTCTACATCTGCTATCGTAGCAAGGTCCTCAGAACTATTTTTCAAATTATTTCTTGGATAGTGAGTACAAAGATAGTGCTCCGTGCTTTAAGGTTTGTAAATCAAATATTAAATAACAGCAAGGAGCACAAACATCACATCCAGGCCATCTAAATTTGAAGGTGTAGGAGAAGACATTCTCAAGTTTAAGTGGCATAATTCAGGCTCGGCTTCTTGCAAAACCTTTTAGACATGAACTATGTATTAAAATTTTTGAATTTCGCAGTATTGGCGTTTGTTATGTTAGGCCTGGTCACTTCTTGTGCAGATAGTGATGATGCCCAATTATTATCTACTGAAGAGTTTGTAGGTGCAACTATAGACGGTATGGAGGCTCAAGGTAAGATCGGTAGGGGAGGATGTTATGAGTTCGTTTTTCCTATATCTATCAATTTTGAAGATGGTAGCACTGCAGAATTAGCAGACTACGCCTCACTAAGAGTTGTTCTGAAGACATGGAGAGAGAACAATCCTGACGCTGAGAACAAACCTACGTTGTCTTTTCCATTGGAAGTGATGGATGAGGACGGAAGTCTCATATCAGTAGCGGATAAAGATGAGCTGAAGGAACTTCGTAAAGAATGCAGAAGAGGTCACTTTGATAATCCTAGAAGAATAAGAAAATTCTTCCGAACGGCTTGCTTCGATGTTGTTTACCCAGTGACTTTAGAGTTTCCTAATGGCTCAACTTTAGAAGCGGCGACACCAGGAGCGCTAAAGACAGCGATCAGAGCTTGGAGACAAAGTGTCGAGCGTCCAGTCGAAGATCACCCGAGCGTAGTCTTCCCAATAACTGTAGAATATGAAGATGGAACACAAGTTGAAGCAGCAAGTAAAGAAGCACTCAAAGAGCTAAAAGACCAATGCGCTGATGGAGAGTAGGACACCATAAGTAACTAAGAGTTAGTCCTGAATTGATGTTGATTGGCCCACGCATATAAATCATGCGTGGGCTTTTGTATTTTGGCCTTATGAAGTGGGTCCACCTTAGTATAAGTGTTCTTTTTATGCTGTTCGCGATCGTTCAGTGGAATGATCCAGACGCGTTCATATGGATTCTGATGTATGTTGTGGTATCTGCCGTGGCATTCTTAGCATTTAAAGGGAAAAGTTATCCATGGCTTAATGCTGGAGTGACGGCGATATTGATCGTATCGATCCTTTTTTATGTGCCCGATGTAGTAGATTGGTTTGGGGACGATATGCCCAATATTGCTGATTCTATGAAAGCATCGTCACCATATATTGAGCTGGTCAGAGAGTTTTTTGGCCTTTTTATATCACTTGTTGCAATGACCTTCTATCTTATCATTTCAAAAAAGAATCTTTCATGAGACATCTGATTTTTAGTTTTTGTTTGATCTTGTCAACTTGCCTAATAGGGCAAAACCAGTCAGGGTATTTTGATTTTAACTGGGACGATGATTCTGGTAAGATCACATTGGAGATCCCCGCTGACCGTATTGGAGAAGAGTTCCTCTATGTAAGTTCACTTTCCGCAGGAGTAGGCTCCAACGATATTGGACTCGATCGTGGGCAACTAGGGCAAGAGCGTGTTGTTCGATTTGAAAAGATTGGACCTAAGATTTTATTGGTCCAGCCAAATCTTGACTACAGGGCAGTCAGTGACAATGAATTAGAGCGAAGATCTGTCGAAGAAGCATTCGCTAAGTCTGTGATATGGGGATTTGAGATCATCAAGTCAGATGATAAAAAGGTACATAAAGTAGACCTGACACCATTCTTGATGAATGACATGCATGGTGTTTCAAGAAGACTCAAGTCAAGTAATCAAGGCAGTTATAAATTAGATAAAAGCAGAAGTGCGGTTTGGATGCCGAGGACAAAGTCATTTCCAGACAATACTGAGTTTGATGCTATGTTGACCTTTGTAGGGGAAGCCAAAGGAAGATACATCAGAAGTGTAACACCAAATGCCGACGCAGTATCTGTAAGACAGCATCACAGTTTTATAAAGTTACCTGACAGCAATTATAAGCCGCGGGTTTTCCACCCTTTTTCAGGGCTTAATTCTATATCATATGCGGACTATGCTACACCGATAGAATCTTCATTAGTTAAGAGATATATAGTAAGACATAGATTAGAAAAGAAAAACCCTAATGCTGCTGTGAGCGAAGCTGTGGAGCCAATAATTTATTATATGGATCCAGGCTGTCCAGACCCAGTTAAGTCTGCACTTATGGAAGGGGCAAGATGGTGGGATCAAGCTTATCAAGCAGCTGGATTTGCACCAGGCACTTTTCAAGTAAAAGAACTACCAGCAGGTGCTGACATGATGGATGTCCGATACAATGTGATCCAGTGGGTGCATAGAAGTACAAGAGGTTGGTCTTATGGTGCATCTGTGATCGATCCAAGAACTGGAGAGATCATGAAAGGCCATGTGTCCCTAGGATCACTCCGTGTGAGGCAAGATTACTTGATTGCTCAGGGTATACTTTCACCATTTGGCGACAGCGATAACAACACACAAGTCATGAAAGAACTTGCTTTGGCAAGGTTGAGACAACTAGCGGCGCATGAAGTAGGTCATACTATTGGCCTTGCTCATAACTTTGCATCAAGTGTAAAGAACAGAGCATCTGTTATGGACTATCCGCATCCTTACATAGAACTCACGAGCTCTGGTGATCTCGATTTTTCTAATGCTTATGATACAAAGATTGGTGATTGGGATAAGGTGACGATCACATATGGATACGCACAGTTTCCACCTGGAACAGATGAGCAAGCGAGTCTAACTAAAATCATCAATGACGCTCAGAAAGCAGGATTTCAATTTATATCTGACTCTGACTCAAGACCTCTGGGAGGTGCACATCCTGATGCTCACTTGTGGGACAATGGGACAGATGTTACAGCAGAGCTTAATCGGATGATGACCCTCAGGGGAAATGCATTAAAAAGATTTGGCGAGTCTTCAATACCGTCGGGTATGCCATTATCACAATTAGAAAACGTACTGGTTCCATTGTATCTAATGCATAGATATCAGATGGAAGGTGTAGCGAAGATGATTGGTGGGTTGACATATCAGTACAATGTAAAAGGAGATGCGCATGACCATAAAGTAAAACCAGTATCGTTGGATAAACAAGGTCAAGCAACTCGCTCTATTTTAAATACAGTATTGGCTTCAGAACTTGCACTTCCTGATCACATAGTTGAGCTGATACCCCCACCAGCGTTTGGTTATAGCCGCAACAGAGAGACTTTTAAAGGAAGAACACACTTAGCTTTTGATGTGTTGGCGCCAGCAGAATCATATAGTCATATGGTGTTTTCTATGTTGCTCCAGAAAGATAGATTAGCAAGAATACAAAGACACAATGTCGCTCATGGTCATCCGATGAAGTTGTCCGAATATCTTGAGCAAGTATCTTCTGTCATCTTCTTGCAAGAGTCGGTTGATCCTTATCACAGCTCTTTAGAAGACATTGTAAAAAATGGATTGGTACATCACTTGCTTATGGCTTCTCATGGACAAAGTGTTGATCCACTTGTTGCTGCAGAAGCAAGAGCTTGTCTCGGCATGATCAAGAAAAAATACCTCTCTAAGGATAGCTCATTTTCTAATTATCTCAATTTTGTAATTGATAAGGGATTAGAAAACCCAAGTGATATCGAGATGCCTAAACTATTGGATCTGCCACCAGGTTCTCCAATAGGATGCGATGCTGGATTATAAATAGAAAACCATATAAAATAAGAAGGGTTGTCGATTAAAAGACAACCCTTCTTTAGTCTTCACACAAAGTCTTAGTAGGGATTAATTACTACTTCTTAAGTTTATTGCCATAAGGCTTCCACTTTCCAGCATCTTCGTCAAAGTCATTCATAAAGTACATCTGTCCTGAAAGACTATCAAATGCGTAAAAAGAGTTGCCTCCTATCCTGCCAATTGCTGTAAATTGTAACAGATTGACTCCATTAGATTTTATTTGATCACCATACTTCGTCCATGCCTTAGAAGGCTCTGCTCCATCATTGTAAAAATGTAGTTGACCTGTCTTACTATCTAATGAATAAAAAGATCTCGCTTCTGCTCTTTCGACTGCATCAAACAAAAGAGGATTGCCTCCTCCTTTTCTTAATGTCGGCCCAAATGATTTCCATACTCCTTTTACTTCGCCGTAGTCAAGCATAAAGTACATCTGTCCGGACTTGCTATCCATAGCGTAAAAAGCTGAACCAGCTGGTCTTAGGTTAGATGTAAAGATGAGGTCAGTGGTTGCAGTTGTTGAGCCAGGTTGCGAACACGCCACATTGCTGATTGATGTTAGGATACCTAGAATTAATAACAATGTTAAATTCTTCATTTGTAATTTTCTTTTAATATGAAATTAGAATCTATACGCTCTTAACTACCTCATTTTCTTGTTTCTCAAGTCAGTCATAGAGTGTATTAATAATGTAATGACTAAAAACCATAGCCATGTTGATTTATGACGAGAAAAGGGAAAGAAGTAACACAAATATGTTAACCAATAAATGTTAAATAGATGAGTGGATAAAAAGTGACAATTTATCCATAATGAGGTCTTAAGAGTAGTATAAAAAAATAAAGTTAATCAAATAAATATGGAAGTGGAGAATTATATTGATAAGGTAACTACAATGGCGATAGATTATGCACCAAAAATATTGATTGCTGTTTTATCATTGATTATTGGCCTATGGATTATTGGCAAGATCGTTGGGTTTGTTCGAAAGTTACTTTCTAACCACTTCGACGCAACGCTTACGAACTTCCTCTCCTCTATGTTAAGTATGGCGCTTAAGGTTATGCTATTCTTCTCTGTAGCTGCCAAGTTTGGAGTAGATACTACTGCATTCGTCGCGATTATTGCCGCTTTGATGGTAGGCATTGGTATGGCTTTTAATGGTACCATCGGACACTTCGCAAGTGGAGTGATGTTAATGATTTTCAAGCCATTTAAGATCGGTGACCTCGTTGATATCGGAGGCGGTCATAAGGGTACTGTTGAAGGGATCAATGCTTTTAACACAACGCTTGCTACGCTTGACAATCAGCGTATCATTATAGCGAACAGCAATGTTACAGGCAATACTATCACAAATATCAGTGGTCAAGGACAAGTCGGGGTAGAGTTGACATTTGGCATCGGATATGGAGACGATATAGACAAAGCTCGAGAGATCATCCTAAGAGTTGGAAAAGAATGCCCTCATATCTTGGATGTACCAGCTCAAGGGGTTGTTGTTGCAGAGCTCGGTGATAGTTCAGTCAACCTAGCAACAAGGCCATTTTGTAAGAGCGAGCACTACTGGGATACCATGTTTTATATGCAAGAAAACGTAAAAAAGTCTTTTGATGCAGAAGGTATCGGTATACCATATCCTACTATGGATGTCAATATGATCAGTCAAAACTAGTTTTAAAACAAAGGTTCAGTCCTCAAATGTTAAAAAGGTCTGGATTGAGTGACTGATACTACATAGCACAGTCTAAAAATAATATTTGTCGAAAGACAGATGAATATTACTGTAAATGAGCCAATGTCTCCATTTGCAGCATAACCTTTTGGTCAGGTTGGACAACTGGCCAATACTTTAGGTGCCGCGATTACGTCGTGGCATCTATTTTTTTTTATATAAAGACGAAAGCATGAGGTATAGATGAAGGTAAAATCATGACTGCTTCATACGTATATCACCGTTCGTTGCACACCTGTCTACTTATTCGGATATTTGCGCACTAATCAGGACATATGCCGAAGTATAGAGAGTACCAAAAGTTAGATCTTCCATCTATCGATCAAGAGATACTGACTTATTGGAAGGAGGAGGATATCTTCAAAAAAAGTATCGAAGAGCGGTCAAAAGAAAATCCCTTCGTGTTTTACGAAGGACCTCCATCCGCTAATGGCAAGCCTGGTATCCATCACGTCATGGCAAGAACAGTTAAAGATCTGTTCTGTCGGTATCACACGATGAAAGGTGAGCGAGTAGAGCGCAAAGGAGGTTGGGACACACATGGACTTCCTGTAGAGCTTAAAGTTGAAAAAGAACTGGGTATCACCAAAGATGATATCGGTACTAAGATCTCAGTAGAAGATTACAACAAAGAGTGCAGAGCAGCCGTGATGCGATTCAAGGAGATGTGGGATGACTTGACGCGTAAGATGGGATATTGGGCCGATCTTGATAACCCATATATAACATTTGAAAACGATTATATAGAGTCTACTTGGAACCTGCTCAAGCAAATGCATGATGCTGGACTCCTTTATAAAGGTTACACAGTACAACCATATTCGCCAGCGGCAGGGACAGGACTCAGCTCTCATGAGCTCAATATGCCTGGAGCTTATAAAGATGTATCAGATACCTCAGCAGTTGCACAGTTTGAATTGATCAACGATGAGCAATCTTCAAAGGTGTTTGAAGGTAACGGCGCTGGTGGATTATGCATCATCGCTTGGACAACAACACCATGGACACTTCCGTCAAATGTCGCCTTAGCTGTTGGCAAGAAGATCGCTTATGTAAAAGTGGCTACCTATAATCCATATACAAAGTTACCAGTTAACTTGATCCTTGCGGAAGACTTAGTATCCAAATGGTTCAAACCAGAACAGGCTGAAGCGGACTATGAAGCTTTTGATGCTGCGGATAAGATCATCCCTTATAAAGTAATGGGTCATTATACTGGAGCTGATCTTGAAGGCATAAATTATAATCAATTGTTACCTTATGTGCAGCCTGACAATGGTGATGCATTTAAAGTCATCTGTGGTGACTTTGTATCCACGTCAGATGGTACAGGCATCGTTCACATAGCACCTTCTTTTGGAGCGGATGATATGCGCGTAGGTAAGAAATATGGTATGGGTGCTTTGACCCTTGTTGATAAGCAAGGAAAGTTTGTTGATGAAGTCACAGACTTTGCAGGACGCTACGTAAAAGATTATAAAGACGAAGAAAACTATAGAGATGTCAATATTGACATTTGTATCAAACTGAAAGAAGATAACAAAGCATTCAACGTACAAAAGTATCAACACAACTACCCACACTGCTGGCGTACAGACAAACCTATCTTGTACTACCCATTGGATAGCTGGTTTATAAAAGCATCAGCCGCCAGAGAGCGCATGGTTGAGCTTAACAATACCATCAATTGGAAACCAAGTCACACGGGGGAAAAGAGATTTGGTAATTGGTTGGAGAATCTTCAAGATTGGAATCTTTCAAGAAGTAGGTTCTGGGGTACGCCGCTACCTATCTGGAGAACAGAAGATGGATCCTCAGAAGTGTGTATCGGAAGTATAGCACAATTAGAAAGCGAGATTAAAAAAGCGAATGAAGCACTTGGCCTTTCTCAAGAAGTGCCTCAAGATCTTCATAAGCCTTATATCGATAGTGTCGTCCTTGTGTCAGATTATGGCAAGAAGATGGAGAGAGAAAATGACTTGATTGATGTTTGGTTTGATTCAGGTGCGATGCCTTATGCGCAGTGGCACTATCCTATGGAGCAAGAAGATATTTTTAAAAATAACTTCCCTGCAGATTTTATATGCGAAGGTGTAGATCAGACAAGAGGTTGGTTCTATTCTCTTCATGCGATAGGAGCAATGACGCAAGACAGTGTTGCTTTTAAAAATGTAGTGAGCACAGGTCTTGTACTGGATAAGAACGGAGTCAAGATGTCTAAGCGTCTTGGCAATGTCGTCGATCCTTTTGATACACTTTCTAAGTATGGTGCCGATCCAACAAGATGGTACATGATGACTAACGCTCAGCCTTGGGATAATTTGAAATTTGATATTGCAGGCATCGAGGAAGTGAAGCGTAAGTTCTTTGGTACTTTATATAATACTTACTCTTTCTTTGCTCTATATGCTAACATTGACGACTTCACATTTGAGCAAGACTATGTACCGCTTAAGAAACGTCCCGAGATAGACAGATGGGTGATCTCACTATTGAACTCTTTGGTTGCTGAAGTGGATGAATTGTATGCAAACTATGAACCTACTAATGCGGGCAGGGCGGTGCAGTCGTTCGTAGAGAACCACTTAAGTAACTGGTATGTAAGACTTTGTAGAAGAAGATTCTGGAAAGGAAATTATAATCAAGATAAGGTAGCAGCCTATCAGACACTTTATGAATGCTTAAGTACAGTGTCTAAGTTGATGGCTCCAATAGCACCATTCTTTGGAGACTGGCTATATCGTAATCTGAACTTGGCAAGCGGGAGAGAAGATCATCAAAGTGTTCACCTTGCTTTGATTCCTACTGTAGAAGAAAAAGCCATAGACAAAGCACTTGAAGAGCGTATGTCTTATGCCCAAAGAATCTCTTCATTAGTGCTTTCACTTCGTAAGAAAGAAAGTATAAGAGTAAGACAACCGTTACAAAAGATATTGCTACCGATACTAGATGAAAGATTCAAGGAGCAAGTACAACTTGTTGAGAATCTCATCTTATCAGAAGTCAATATCAAAGAGATAGATTATATCACTGATACAACTGGTGTGATCAACAAGCGCATCAAACCTAACTTTAAAACATTAGGTAGGAAGCTTGGCAAGAACATGAAAGCTGCAGCAGCAGTGATCGGCGGTTTGTCTCAAGAGGGCATTGGCACAATTGAAAAAAGTGGAGTTTATAATCTAAGTATAGAAGGAGAAGTTTACGAGCTGACTCTTGAGGACTTTGACATCAGTGCTGACGAGATACCAGGATGGCAAGTAGCATCAGATGGTGACATCACTGTTGCGCTTGACATAACGATCAGTGAAGCATTAAAAAGCGAAGGCGTAGCAAGAGAGCTTGTCAATAGAATCCAGAACATCAGAAAGCAAAGTGACTTTGATGTAACGGATAGGATCATGGTTAGGATGACGGGGCATCAGTTAGTTGAAGATGCTATTAGTTCTTTTGGTGATTATATCAAAACTGAAGTTTTGGCGGATGTGATTAGTGTTGATGATAATATCGATGGCGAAGATGTTGAATTAGTAGATGATGTTAAAATCAAAGTTCGCGTAAGCAAGGTTTGATTTTATAATCTCAATCTAAGAGAGATTATAATCTTCTAAGTTTACCTTCTTAGTCCTTCTGGTGTATTCCATAGTTCTTCCTGGCCAGTTGTTGGGTATGTTACCATTGGCAGATTGGTACCAACTGTTTTCTATTTTTGACCAGATCATCTTTTTCAATCGCGATTGGATTTCTTCATAATAAGAATCAATAACTGACGCCTTTACTTCCATGGTTTTCTCTGACCCGTTTTCAAGGTGGTTGACACACTGTGTGATGTAGTTGGCTTGAGCCTCTGCCATAAGAATGATGGAGTTGTGTCCTAAGTTGGTATTGGGCCCATACATTAAAAACATATTGGGAAATTGATCGACAGTTATGCCGAGATAATTCTTTGGGCCTTCTTGCCAGTGCGTATGAATTGAAAGATCTTTTTTGCCTTTGATGTCTAAGTTCATCAAGAAAGGGTTGGTCTTAAAGCCCGTAGCATATACGATGACATCTACTTCATGGACTTTGCTTTTTGTATTGATGCCAAGACGATTTATACTATCTATGGACTCAGTTACAACATGTACATGTTCTTTAGAAAGAGCTTCATAGTAGTCATCAGAGAACAACACACGCTTGGCACCAAGCGGATACCTAGGGATTAGCTTCTCGACTAACTCTTTATCCGTGATATGTTTTTTTATAAATTTCTTAGTCTGATTCTGATAAGCTTTTCTAAGAAAGTTATTCCCAGTTTTCATTAATAGAAATAAGCCGCCACCAAGTAACCAAAGACGACTGCGATAGATACTAAGTAGGGCAGGAAACTTGCGCACCAAGTTCTTCTCCCAATCCTTATACAACCTATCTTGTTTTGGTAACATCCAGTTAGCGGAGCGTTGGAAGACGATGACTTCTTTGGCTTCTTTGGCGATCTGAGGGATGAACTGAACAGCACTAGCGGCATTGCCAATCACACCAATCGTCTTTCCTTTAAGATCAATGCTATGATCCCAAGTTGCTGAGTGAAAAGATGAACCACTAAAACTATCCATCCCTTCAAAAGCTGGAGTAGAGGGATGATGCAGCTGACCCAAAGCTGGTATGAATGATCGTGCTTCATATGTACTTCCATCTTTAGTATCGATCTGCCAGTGATCTTCGTGCCATCGAGCAGAAGTCAGCTCTTTGTTGAAGTGTATATGACTATCTATGTTATGCTTAGATGAGCAGAACTTAATATAGTCAAGAATCTGCGGTTGATGAGACCACTTGTATTCCCAATCTGGATAAGGCTCAAAGGAGTAGCTGTACAGAGCGGAAGGAATGTCGCATTCTGCTCCAGGATATGTGTTCTCTCTCCAAGTGCCGCCTATGCCATCTGCTTTCTCCAGGATGATGAAGTCGTTTATACCATTTGTCTTGAGCGATATAGCCATGCATATACCTGAAAACCCTGAACCGACGATAACAGCATTGTACATCTTACATAGTTAAGATTATATCTTAACAGATCGGGGCATAGAGTTCGGAAATGTGGTGCAGATAAAAAGTTCAGTTTTTGCTATCTTACTCATCCTAACTACGAATGATGAACAAATCAAGAAGGAAAACCATCAAATACCTTGGTCAAGGTATTGTATCTGCTAGCGCTTTAGGGATTGCAGGGACGATGATGTCTTGCGACTCTAAAGCTGCCAAAGATTTTCAGAAAGGATATGAAGATGGGTTGAACGATAAGATGAAAAAACCATTTTTTGATATTTCACTGGCTCAATGGTCCTTACACAAATCATTTTTTGGAGATGCATTGAAAGATGGATTTGGTGCTTTTGGTAAAGCACTTGCCAGTGATCCGGACTCACTCTTGCGTGGCGTGTTAGACCCAATCGATTTCCCATCGATAGCAAAAAAAGATTTTGGCTTAGATGCTGTCGAGTTTGTCAATACCTTCTATTATTCGAAGGCGAAGGACATGGCCTACTTGAAGGATCTTAAAGATAGATGTGATAGTGAAGGGGTTAAAGCTGTCTTGATCATGTGCGATGCTTTGGGAGATCTGGGAGATCTTGATGGAGAGAAGAGGGCAAAAGCTGTCATCAATCATCATCCGTGGGTAGATGCCGCAAAGTACCTTGGTTGCCACGCTATCCGTGTTAACGCAGCTGGTACAGGAACAGAAGATGAGGTGCGTTCTGCAGCGATACAAGGATTAGGAGCATTAACAGAGTATGGTAAAAAGAACGATATCAATATTATCGTAGAAAACCATGGAGGATATTCTTCTGATGGTTCTTGGTTGGCTTCAGTTATGGCGGGGGTCAATGATTCTTACTGCGGTACATTGCCGGACTTTGGTAACTTCTGCATAGAGCGCAATGAAGACTTTAGTTGCAAAAAAGAATACGACCGATATAAAGGCACTGCAGAGTTGATGCCATATGCAAAAGGGATAAGTGCAAAGACCCATGACTTTGATGAAGAGGGCAATGAGACCCATACGGATTATAGAAAGATGCTGCAAATTGTTAAGGACGCAGGATATACGGGTTACATAGATATAGAATACGAAGGTCAGACCATGAGTGAGGCTGACGGTATCAAAGCTACCAAAGCATTATTAGAAAAAATAGGGGCAGAGTTGGCATAATGAGTTTAACGGGTTATGTCATTGGTTTGGATTTTGGGACGGACTCTGTTAGAGCTGTCTTGGTTGATGCAACTGATGGCAAAACAATCGATAGCGAAGTCCACTGGTATAAAAGATGGAAACAAGGACTATTCTGTGATCCATCTAAGAATCAATACAGACAGCACATACTTGATCATACAGAAGGTATAGAAGCCACCATCTCCGCAGTCATAGATCGATCTAAACTGGAAGCGTCGATTGTAAAAGGGATATGCATAGATACGACAGGGTCTTCTCCGATTGCAGTTGATCAAAAGGGACAACCGCTTTGTCTCTCACCTGAGTTTGAAAACAATCCTAACGCCATGGTTGTCTTATGGAAGGATCACACTTCCGTAAATGAAGCCAATGAAATCAATCGGTTGGCAAGATCATGGGGTGGAGTAGATTTCACAAAATATGAAGGTGGCATATACTCTTCAGAATGGTTTTGGGCGAAGATCTTACATGTTATAAGAGAGGATGAGGTAGTCAAGCAAGCGGCATATTCTTGGGTAGAGCACTGTGATGTGCTTACTTATATGATGACGGGGTCTGATGATATTTCTAATTTTAAAAGAAGCAGATGTGCTGCTGGACATAAAGCGATGTGGCATGAAGACTGGGGTGGCCTTCCGGATGATGAGTTTCTACATCAACTCGATTCATCCCTCCCACAATTAAAAAAACAACTTTATAAAGAAACATATACTTCTGACCTTTCAGCTGGTCATCTCTCAAAAGACTGGGCAGAGAAGTTAGGTCTAAGTGAAAGTACAATTGTAGCGGTTGGGACATTTGACGCACATGCGGGTGCAGTTGGAGCAGAGATCAAAGAAAATACTTTAGTTAGAGTGATGGGCACTTCCACTTGCGACATCTTGGTGGCTGATTCAGGAGTTATAGGTTCTAAGTCAGTCCGCGGTATCTGTGGGCAAGTTGATGGATCAGTGATACCTGGCATGATCGGTTTAGAAGCCGGACAATCTGCATTTGGTGATGTACTGGCGTGGTTCAAAGATGTGTTATCGTGGCCGATAGATAATATGATCGGTACAGAAGATCTTTCTAAAGAACAATTAGAAAAAATAAAAGACAACCTTCTTGTCAAGTTAACAGAAGAAGCACAAAAGACATCCATCTCTAAGTCAACACCTGTTGCGCTTGATTGGGTCAATGGTAGAAGAACGCCAGATGCTGACCAATCGCTAAAAGCAGCGATTGCTAATGTCAACCTAAGCACAAAAGCACCCGAGCTCTTTCGATCGTTAGTAGAAGGGATATGCTTTGGTTCGAGAGCGATAGTAGAAAGATTTAGAGAGGAAGGAGTTGTGATAGATGAGGTAGTTGGGATAGGAGGCGTTGCTAAGAAGTCTGCTTTCATTATGCAGACCTTAGCTGATGTCCTCGATATGCCCATCAAGATTATAGCATCAGAACAAGCGCCAGCATTGGGTGCCGCTATGTATGCCGCAACTGCTGCAGGGATCTATGGAGATGTGCAAAGTGCGATAACAGCTATGGGCAATGGGTTTGAAAAAACCTATATGCCTAACAAAGAGAATGTAGTGATCTACAACGAGATCTATAGGACATATATAAGTCTCGGCAATTTCGCAGAAACATTGAAATGAAATTATAAGAAGCGTTTAGAATGAAAATAGGGATGAACATGTTGCTTTGGACCGACCATGTCACAGAGGAGCATTATGGGATTTTTCAAGATTTAAAGGAGACAGGATTTCAAGGAGTTGAGATACCTCTTGGAGATGGAGCGGTTGAGCACTATAGTAAGATAGGAAGCCAACTTAAAAGCATGGACCTTTATGTCACATGCGTCACTTCTCTTTTAGAAGAAACTAATATCGCAAGCCCTGATGCCAATGTTAGAGCGGCAGGATTGGAAAGATTGAAGTGGGCGATCGACAGAGCGCATGCATTAGGAGCAGAAGTGATTTGTGGACCGATTCATTCTGCATTTGCTTACTTCAGTAGACAGCCTCCGACTCAAGATGAGATCAAGTGGAGCGTAGAAGGTTTGCAAAAAGCTGGAGCATACGCAAAACAAGCTAACGTAATACTGGCACCAGAAGCACTTAATAGATTTGAATGTTATCTAGTCAATACGATGGCAGGTCTTAAGAGTTTACTCGACGCCGTTGATCACCCAAGTGTAGGTGCGATCTATGATACGCATCATGCTAATATGGAAGAGAAGAGTCAGTCTGCAGCAATACACACTATCAAGGATCATCTGAAGCATGTACACGTCAGCGAGAACGATAGAGGAACACCAGGGATGGGGGCTATAGACTGGGACGATGTGTTTGGTGCATTGAAAAGGGTAGGTTATGATGGCTGGATCACTATAGAAGCATTTAGTACGATCATCCCAGAGTTTGCAAATGCAATAAATGTATGGCGTGATTATTCTCCATCAGAAGAGATATATAAGGAAGGTTTTGATTTTATAAATAGTAAATGGAATGAAGCATGAATAGACCTAAATTCTCAATAGGGAGCTGGGCATTTTCATTTGGACCATTTGAGTCTGATCCGTGGTCTTTTGAAAAGTTTATGAAGTATGCTGCAGATGCAGGATATGATGGTATCGAGATCAATGGTTTTCATCCGCATCCACATCCAGATGTATACGATACAAAAGAGAAGTGTTTAGAATTAAAGAAAGTGATAGAAGATCATGGACTTGGGATATCAGGATACGCACCTGACTTTAGAGAGGTTCCAGCGCCTGAAGTGCCCATGAGTGATCACTTGGATGCAATAGAAAAGGCGCTCGACTTTTGTTATGATATGGAGATAGATACCCTTCGTGTTGATACGATTAGTCCGCCTGAAGAATTTGATGATGATGAGTATAAGATGCGATTTGAAAAATTAGCAACAACTTGGCACCAAGCTGCTGATCTATGCGATTTGTCAGGAGTCAACTTAGTGTGGGAGTTTGAGCCTGGCTTTTGGTTAAATAAGCCTAGCGAAGTGCTCTCCATTGTAGAAGCCGTTGATCATGAGAATTTTAAAGTTTTGTTTGACACTAGTCACGCTTATATGTGTTCAGTGCTTGGAGCAAGACAAGTTGGAAAGAAAGAGATTCTTAAAGGAGGTGTTGTAGAGTTTGCTCAGATGTTGAAAGGTCATATTGGTCACTTTCATTTAATAGATAGTGATGGCACGTTGCATGATGAAGAAACGAGTACACACGCTCCATTCGGCACAGGACATATTGATTTTGTAGAAGTGGTAAGTGCGATGAAAGATGAAGTGGAGAACATACCTTGGTGGTGCTTTGACTTCTGCTTTTGTCCGACAACTGAAGAAGATGCGAAGAAGGCTATTCCATTTTTAGAAGATGTAATCAAGAAGATCAAGTAAGTTCTATGGGGCAGTTTGCAGATTCTAATGGGACAAAGATCTACTATCAGATAAGAGGGTCAGGAGAACCCTTGGTATTAATCATGGGTTTTGGTGCAGATGGCGATGTTTGGGAAAAACATGTCAGCATCTATGAGCAACACTTCAAGTGCATCGTACTTGATAACAGAGGTGTAGGTAAGTCTGATCAACCTAAAGGTCCATATACAACAGTAATGATGGCAACAGATACAGTTGCTGTGATGGATCATGCAGGTGTGAGCAAAGCCAGAGTAGCAGGTATATCAATGGGTGGTGCAATCGCACAAGAGCTAGCACTTAACTTTCCAGATCGAATACAGAGCCTCGCGCTCATCAGTACATGGCCAGTGTTTAATAACTATGCAAAGACAGTTTATCAAAATTTAAAAAAGCTTAGAGTAACGAGTAGTCCAGAAGACTTTATGGAGTTGCTACAGTTATGGATTTTTGCTCCGCCATATTATGAAGAGGGTATGGCTGATCTTCGAGAAGGCCAAGAAGGAGCGAGAGATAATGATAGTCCGCAAACTCAAAGTGGTTTTGAAGGCCAGTTGGATGCTTGTATGCATCATGATGCTGTATCAAGGTTGGGCGAGATAAAGATTCCAACTTTGATAACCATTGGAGAAATGGACATCTTCACACCTCCAGCTTTTTCTAAAATGTTGCATGATGGTATTGCTAACTCTGAGTATGTATCATTTCCGACAGGGGGACATGTGCATCACTGGGAAGACTTAGAAAGGTTCAACAAAATAACGACTGATTTCTTTTTGAATAATTAGAAGATCAACCAATAAACCATGAATAGAATAAAAGTAGGATGTGAGACTTATACATGGCAGATGCCTGGAGAATCCTACAAAGGTAAGTTAGGGCATATCATGAACATCGCACAACAAGCCGGTTTCAAAGGGATCGAACCAGAAACAAGTTTTTTTGGAGATCTTTCAGATCCAATGAAAATGAAAGATACTCTTGCAGCACATGATATGGAGTTGGTGGCTTTGTGTCACGTAGAAGATTGGCGTCATACGAAGGAGACGGACGAAGAAAGAAGAAATGCAGATCAGTGGATAGAGTATCTAGAGCACTTTCCAGATTGTATATACTTGTTGGTACAGATGCCCGGTAGTGATCGGAGTGATCTTGTAGAGAGACAGCAGAACTTATTGTCATGTGTTAACGACGCTGCGCACCGCGCTAATGACAAAGGGATAACATGCTCTTATCATCCAAATTCTCCAGGTGGATCTGTTTATCGTTCAGAAGAGGATTATAAGATCTTACTCGAAGGACTGAATAATGAGCATATCGGATACACGCCTGATGTAGGACACATAGCCAAAGGAGGCATGGATCCATTGTCCATTGTAAAGCAGTACCGAGACCTTGTCAATCTTGTGCATTATAAAGACATGTATGAAGATGGACGTTGGGCACAGACTGGAGAGGGGTCAATCAATTTTGAATCTATAACTCAGTATCTCGTTGATACTGATTACGACGGATGGATCATTATGGAGGATGAGTGCGACGAGGCGATTGTAGATCCTGATGGAGTGACGCTTAAAGATGGTGTATATATCAATGATACTATAGCACCACTTTTATAATTATAAAATAAGAACTATGAAATATTGCACAGCTATCCTACTACTCTTCTTTTTGATCGGATGTAAAAAATCTGACCCAACTGTATCTGATGTCAAAGCAGTAGCGACACCTGTTCAATGGCTAAACTGGGAAGGGAAAAGTGATATGCCCCATATTGTTCTTGTCTCAGGTGATGAAGAATATAGATCTGAAGAAGCGCTTCCTCAGATGGCAAAAATTCTTTCTGAAAGACATGGTTTTAATTGTACCGTTCTATTTGCACAAAGACCAGATCAGCCAGGTATCGTGGATCCCAATTGTGTAACAAATATCCCAGGTTTGGATCAATTGGCTTCTGCTGATATGATGATTTTGTTTACAAGATTTAGAGCATTGCCTGATGATCAGATGGCACATGTCGATCGTTTTCTTAAAGCTGGGAAACCACTAATGGCCATGAGGACGTCAACTCATGCTTTCATGTTTAAGGATACAACTATTGAAAGTAGTTATAAGCACTATGGTAACTTCTATAAAGGAGATAAAGAGGAATGGAAAGATGGTTTTGGAAGACTGGTCGTAGGAGAGCATTGGATCTCTCATCATGGCAAGCACGGAGACCAAAGCACAAGAGGCATCTTTGTGCCAGAAGCTGAGTCGCATGACTTGCTCAACGGTATCGCTAGCGGTGATATCTGGGGCCCAACCGATGTCTATGGTGTGAGATTGCCCTTACTAGGAGATGCAACACCACTTGTCTTGGGGCAAGTTGTAGAGCGTGATGGAGAAAGAAACGACAATGATGTGAGATTGGGTATGAGACCGACTGATTCTCAGTTGCCCGGTATGGTTGAAGGCAAACACGGTGCTTCAGATTATAATCAGAACGATCCCATGATGCCAGTAGCATGGACAAAGACATACCAACTTCCTGGTGGCAAAAAAGGAAAGTGCTTTTCTACAACGATGGGCGCGTCAACTGATTTGCTCAATGAAGGCATGAGGAGGCTACTTGTCAATGCTGTCTTTTGGTCTTTAGACAAAGAGGTGCCAGCTAAAGCAGAAGTAGGATTAGTTGGGTCTTATAATCCAAGTAGATTTGCATTTCATGATGATAAGCATTGGGATGACAAAAAAATTGTGATCTCTAGTCTAAAGTGATTTTCAACCTAAAGTAATCTCTGGTTTTAAAGTGTTCTGATTACAGAAGTGATCATGTTGAGCTGACTGAGCTGGCCAAATGAAAGAATCTTTAATATTCGTTGCTCCTTTAGTTGAAGTGACTTCATGATTTGCTTAGGTGATTTACCCATCTCATATTCTTTCTTTACCGAAGCATAGAAGTTTTCTAAGAAGTCAAGTTTGTTGGATAGCCTTGCTTTTCCATTCTTAAAAACGGGTTGGTGGTTGCAAAAGAGAACATCAAAATCTAGCGTCAACAACTTCTTAATTGAGTTGATCTGCTCAAGCATATCTTCGTCCCTCATGAATGCCTTGATGTAATGATGCACAAATATATCACCAGAGAATAGCCAACCTTTATCAGCTTCGTATAAACTAATCTGATCTATGGCATGACCAGGAGTCTCGATTATTTGAAATTTGTAATTGTCAGTACAGGTATCTTTAGTTAGGTCAAGCTCTTGTGCAGTAGCTTTTTTTGGTTGCCCCCACGACATGATTCGGGCAGGTTCGATCCGCTTTGGTTTTTTAATTAACTCACAACACAAAGGGGAAGCATATACGGGGACTCTCTTTTTCTTTTTTAATTCTTCCACATTACCACTGTGATCCTCATGATGATGAGTTAGAATGATTCGGTCTATTTTTTCCTCTTCTAATACATTGGCAAAGTCTTTTCCAATTTTAGGATGTCCAGTGTCAATTAGAATTCCATCAACCAAAAAACTATACACATATACTTGAGGTTTGCCCGTGAAGGCACTACCTAATCTATAGAGTGTTACATCGTCAAAGTTGGTTTTCTTTATAAAGTTCACTCTGATGATTATATATTAACTCCCCAGCTGTTCATGACCTCATCTTGATCTTGTCCTGGAGCAGGAGCACCACGGTTTACTTCTGATGGCGTCCGGCTGAATCGTGGCGCCGGTGCGGGTTGGGTCATCCCTTCTACATCTATATACGCCTTTCTATCCACCATATGTGGATGCTGCTGTGCTTCTATAAAGTCTAACACCGGGGCAAAGCAGACATCAGTGCCTTCCATAATCTCACACCACTCATCACGAGTTTTTGATTTGAACACTTCAGTCAGTTTGTCTTTGAGTATCTGCCACTGACTTTGATCATTTTGTCCTCCAAATAATGCTGGATCTAACTTAGCTTTTTCTATCAGTAAAGCATAAAACTGAGGCTCTATAGAACCAATGGAGACATACTTTCCATCTTTAGTTTCATACGTATCATAGAAGTGTGCTCCAGTATCTAAGAGATTGGCGCCTCTTTCATTTTTCCACATGTTCATGGCATGGAGCGAATTGAACATAGCCATAAGATTGGCTGACCCTTCCGTCATGGCTGCATCAATGACTTGCCCCTTGCCAGATTGTGTTCTTTCATGCAGGGCAGCTAATATACCCATAACTAAAAACATACTTCCACCTCCATAGTCTCCAACAAGATTAAGTGGGGGAACAGGTTTTTCAG
>CALIHL010000195.1 GCA_938022935.1 uncultured Saprospiraceae bacterium | reverse complement strand
GTGTGGCAGCGATCCAGAGTTCAGCACAGTCGATATGAACTTTACACTTACCTATGAGGATCAGCCCTTAGTTGCATTTGATGAGATAGACTATGCGCTTGACTTCAAGGTATTTTTTACAAAGTATAGTTTGTTTTTGTCCGACATCACTTTAAAAAGTACCGAAGGGGATCATGCACTTAGCAATGTTGAGTTTTTAGATTTGCTCACTGGCGTAAATGATATCTCAAGTGCAGAAAATGGAAAAACGTTGACCTTTTTAGAAGTGCCCACCAGAAAATATGATGGCATCTCTTTCAATATAGGTGTGCCATCAGAAGTCAATACGACTGAACCAGCATCATACGATGCATCGAGTCCGCTAAGCAATAATGGAGAATATTGGGTGGGTTGGTCGAGCTATATATTTCATAAGATAGAAGGCAAAATGGATGGTACTGGAGACGGAACATTTGTAGATGGTCTTGCACTACACATAGGATCTGATCAAGCGTTTAGATCCGTTAATCTCAATGCCAACATTGATATCAATAATGAAAGAGAATCTATCAAATTAGAATTTGACTTGAGCGAGATACTCAATATAAACGGAACATTCTTCGACTTTAGGGAGACCCCCCAAGTGCATCACTTGGGTGTGCTCCCTAAAGTACTTCCGATACTGGACAATACTGACGCAGGGATTTCGGTGTTGGTAGAATAGAAAAAGTAGAGACAAAAATAGAAGGGCCGCTCAACTTGCAGTTGAGCGGCCCTTCTATTTTAAAGCTAGTTCCTCTTACTTCTCGTAAATAGAAATGTACTTGCCTTTATAATTAGTCACGTACATCTTCCCATTATGTAACAAGACATCCGTTGGCTTATTAAGACCTTGATCTATGATCTGTAAGACTTTACCTTCCATATCAAAGATCAGTACACGGTCGTGCTCAAAGTCCGTGATGTATATCTCTACACCATCCGTATAGATACCTGTTGCAGCATTCATACCTTGATCCTCTCCTATCGTCTGTAGATGATTGCCTTCTATATCAAGCACTTGTATGCGATTGTTATAAGCATCTGCCACATAGATCTTATCCTCGAATATCTGAACATCAGTTGGATAACTAAACTCTACAGGACCCTTACCTTTCTTCCCAACACTCTTCCAGCTTGACCCGTCCGAGATTGCGATTCTATTATTATAAAAATCAGCTATGGCTATATGCGTACCAGACACAGAAACTGCCGCTGGCGCTTCAAATTCTACATCTACAGAAAGCGTATCAATATCATCACCTCTGATTATAAGGATATCATCTGATCCGTATGAAGGGATATAAGCTTTTCCATCTGAGATGTCCAGATGCATCGGTCTTTCTATCTCATCATAGGTTTTCAATATCTCCCCAGACATATCTAACGTCATCACTCGGTTGTTATCTCCATCAGATATCCATATCTGATCATCGAGAACACCCAAGCCTATCGGTGTGATATCATTTAGAAAAATACTGCTACTGGACTCCCAACTTGGGGGACTACAACTTGTCATAAGGGCTATGCTTATGACAAAGCATAATTTAAAAATCTTCATAATTTTTTATAAATAAGTTTAGCCTGATTGTTGCAATCAGGCTAAGCGTCATGAGTCAATTAAAGTTATTAGTTATAAGACTTTCTATCGTATAAGCAACATGCAGGTAGGTTCTCGTAGACCTCATCAGAAGCTTTTACATTCTGAGTATCATGTCCTGCTCCTGCTACAGCTTTTTCGATTGCTTCAGGATTAGTTAAGTCTTTGTCATACTTGACAGTAAGGATCTGTGTGTCTTCATCCCAATCTGACTCAACAACTCCTTCTATCCCCCTAGTCACTTTCTTGATACGTGCACGACACATACCACAAGTACCAGCGACTGGTATAGAAGCCTTTACAACTCTATTCTGATTGATCTTATCAGATATTTTCAGCTCGTTCTTTTCTACTGTGCCATCTGCTCTTACTACAGAAGTGCCAACTGCAGTATAGCCGGCTTCATCAACCTGCTTTTCTACAGCTTCCATCGTAAGTTCTTTTTCAGCTGGATAGTTGAAAGTCATGACAGCATCTTCCATGTCTATCTTGACTTTTTTGATGCCCTCTAGCTTTTTGATTTTCTTCTCCAATCCATAAGCACAGAATGGACAGCCTAAGCCATCAACTTGCACTGTAAACTTATCCATGTCTCCTTTCTTCTGAGCATTGATCTCAGTTATGGAAGTCAAGCCGATAACAGAGCAGATGATTAGAATTATCTTTAAATATTTCATGGTGTTAATTTTTATAATTAGCATTTAAAAAATATATCTCGTTCCTAAGAGAATATTACTGTTCAACTTAAATTGATCAATATTACTTTGGATGAGTGGCACTTGTACTGCTGCTTCTAAGGTCAGTCGACCTTTTGCATACTGGATCCCTTGAGCATATAACATCTCATATCCATCTGTCTCTACCCGCCAGTTGCTACTATACTCAAAATAGAGGTTGATCTGCTTCACCGGATAAGTAGGCTTTAAAAGTGGCAGTCCTACTCCAAACTTATATCGTATCTCATCTTGATCTCCAGATGGGCTCATATTATAACCTATCTCATTGGAGATACCATACTTGATCGACTCATACCCAGCTACTATCCCGTAGTACCCTTGGTAGACTCCAGCACTGATCTCATCAGGACCAATGTCTTGTCCTGTAGGCAATGTCTGAAGGGTTTTTACAACCATCCGAAAGGTTTTTGCCTTTCCGTCTTTTCTGTAAAACTGATACTTCCCTAAGATGTTGATATCACCCAGATGTGATCCGTTCATCCCTATATCATCGTTAAACGAATAACTGGTCAATGGAACATGGACTGCTACCAAGCTATTGGATGTAGGTAGATAGTGAAACATAAAAGGCACTTTCGTAAATGAGCCCTCATCCGTGTTTCTTATTTCCGTAAGGGTCTTTATGATCACTGAGTTAGAACCCAACATGATGGGTTTGTCAGCAGTGATAGGCGGCCCTTGCGCCTGTATGTCTGAGATCATCACAACACTCAAGAGTGTCAGGACGATTATTTTATATAATTTCATTTTGATTAAAGGTTTTCATTGTCAATTAACTTATAAAACTTGGGCATGGCCCATGACAAATGAAACCTAACAAAGAAAAGACTGGTATCGTATGCGTAAGAGTTGTCCAGATAAGGGTGGGCCCGTATCTGATAAGACGATCCGCTCATTTTTCACAAGGAAGAAAGGCGTGCTGAGCGTTGATATCTCAGCAAGCGGTGCTATATCTACCTGATCCTTCTCGATGCTAACCGATGTGAGTCCATCGTAATCGAGAGCGGCAGAAAGAGACGTGTCAGCACAACAGTCTTTTCCGTCTTCTACACATGTCTTTACGCAACAACTCGTGTCAGCGCTATCTCCTGATGCGTACATCACATTGATACCAGCAAAGTGGCCTCCACAGAAGTGGAGATCAACATTAACGCCAACTGCACTTATCGCAAAGAAAGCAATAAGGATAGGAGCTACGCTTTTATATGATCTAATACGATATAACATCAATTAAGTTAACGTCTTGGCTTCAAAGATAGTTCTTCCTAACAATAAAATCTTCATAAATCGTGCGACAAGCTCTTAACATAATCATAAACCGCTTGATGTAGTTGGGGTCTTAAAGACATCCTATAGAGCTGTCTATGGCTTCGATAAGGGTATACTCGATTGGACAAGAAGACGTATACCAACTCATGCTCAGGATCCGCCCAAACCATCGTACCTGTGAATCCCGAATGACCAAAACTACTCGGGCTTGAGCTTTCAGCCACATAAGCCAAGTCGGCGTCATACTCCCTCAGTGGCTTGTCAAAACCTAATCCTCGTCGATTGTCATCATACTGATATGCTGTGAACATCTCAATAGCTCGCTCTGATATGATCTGCCGCCCATCCCAAGTTCCTTTGTTGAGATACAATTGGAATAATTTCGAAAGACTTTCTGCTGACCCGAAGAGACCAGCATTGCATGAAACACCATCCAACATGGCTGCAGCTTCATCATGGACTGTACCATGTACTAATTGATGTCTCCACATCGTATCTATCTCAGTAGGGACAATCTCACCGATAGAAAAGTGCTTTGTCGGATTGTAGGTCAGCCTCTTTGCTCCTATCTGCTGATAGATCTCTTGTTGCAGATATGACTCAAACGGCTGATCCGTCAAATCTTCAATCATGTCAGGCATTAACAAAAAAGCAAGCCCAGAATAGACATACTCCTTCTTGTCTCTAAGCTTCGACTTCTTGATCGCTTTATGCATCTTCTTATGATAGCGTTTATGCATAAAGAGACTATCAGTGATTCTAATTGGATACTTTTTAGAATAACTGGTTTTAAAAGTTCTCCTTTTATACTTTCCATTGTCTTTCTTAGCTTCTTGCCAAAAGACGATGTACGGTTTCAATCTTGCTTGATGAGCCAGTACTTGTCTAAGCGACAGGTTCTTTTTGTTGGATCGCCTAAAGCACTTATAATAATTCTTGAGCGGCGCATCAAGATTCAGACTTCCTTCCCCATAAAGCTTCATTAATATTGGAAGCCCAGAACTGACCTTAGTTACAGATGCAAGGTCATAGATATCGTTGTGCTTAACCTGTCTATTGTTATCAAAGGTATGATGCCCCCATGTTTTATGAAAGATGATACTATCACGATGGCGCACTAATATCTGTGCCCCAGGAAATGCCATAGAATCTATGCCCAACTGAATAAGACTATCCAGTTTATACTCCATCTCACTGTAAGTGTCTTCTTGAGCAATGCCAATAGAGGCGCTAAGCAAGAGCCAAAACAAAGAAGAAAACGAACGGAGCTTTCTCAAGATCATTTTAACACTAAGTTAACTGGACAGTGATCAGAGCCCATGATGTCATTGTCGATTGTTGAGTCTTTGATCTGATCTTTCAGATTCTTATCCACCAAAAAGTAATCGATCCTCCATCCAACATTCTTAGCTCGTGCGCCAAATCGTACACTCCAGAAACTGTACTTGACCTCCTCAGGATATAGGAGTCTAAAGCTATCTACTAATCCAACTTTGAGTATGCCGTCTAAACCATCAATCTCAGCCTGCGTATATCCTGAAGTCTTATTATAATTAGGTTTTGGTCTTGCAAGATCTATAGGCTGATGTGCAACATTAAAATCTCCTGTTACAACTATAGGCTTCTTTCTTCTTAATTTTTTCAAGTATTTGGCGAAAGCCTGATCCCACTCTTGTCTATAATCTAAACGCTTCAGTCCGCTACCAGAGTTGGGCACATAGACGTTGACCATGATGAAGTCTTCAAACTCACAAGCGATCACTCTACCCTCTTGATCATGCTCTTCGACACCTATACCTTTCATTACTTTGATGGGCTCCTTTTTAGAAAGTATAGCTACACCAGAATATCCCTTTTTTACACCAGAAGTAACACTGATCGTATATCCTTTGACATCAGCAAGTGCCTCAAGCACTTGATCGTCTTGCGCCTTTGTCTCTTGCAAACAATATATATCTGACTTACTCTTTTTTAGTTCATTTAGAAAATCCTTTTTTACTGCCGCTCTAATCCCATTTACATTCCAAGAAGTAATTTTCATATTCTAATTTCTATTTTAGTTTGATCTATTTACCATGAGCGCTTCTCTTACTTGACGCCATGACACAAGATGAATGTTTTGATCTTTTAGTTTCCGCTTATAGTGATCACTCGTCACATAATTGTAATCCTTTTGTCTCCACTCTGACCCAAAGTCTGGATGATCAACCATAACAGCTTGCATCTCCGCATCATCATAACCAAGATGAACGATGATCTCGTTGAGACCTGGTACAATCTGATCGATCATGTCGTCGTACATTTTCTGCCAGTTGGGTACCATCTGTCCCATCATGATCAGATTGTCTAAAGGATAATGGATCGGACCAGCTAAAGAATCTATCCCCCAAGAAGGAGGTATCCGTGCACCGGGCACCATGATCGGTAGATCATACTCTTTTCCCAACTTTACATAGATCGAAAAGAACTCGGGTGTAGAAAACAAAGTCCCCATATGACTATCGAGGTGAGACACTGGTATACCTGCTTGTAACGCTTTATCTATCTGTGCTCGGATCTCAATCTCCACTTCTTCTACTGCCGCGTTCTCCACAACATCGATCACTTTGTCATACATGACTCCGTTTTCATTAAGCAGTGATGATATGTCACTCGAAGATGCCACACCATCCCATTTATAGTACTTCCACTCTGAAGTGAGGGTCAGATGAAGCCCCCAACAATACTCTGGATGCGCTTTCGCAAATACTGCAATCTCACTGAACCATGGACAAGGCACCATGATACTACTACTGGATATGCCTCCTTGGGCAAATGCATCCATACTGGCTTGGTTCACACTATGAGCTACACCAAGGTCATCGGCATGCATGATGAGCAACTTTGCACTGCGATCAAAGCCAAGCAACTCTGCTATATTGCGATCAGATTGGCTACAGAGATTAAGTGTTAAGAAGAGAAATACTGGGAAAATCGGATATGTTAACTTCATATTAGTAAGCTTAATATAGCGTTAATCTTAGATCATAAGAGTACAAAATAGTTAATGTAGCATTAAGATATTAGACTCTTTATTATTGATCTATTATCATTGGTACTACTAAAGCATCAAAAATGAGATACATACTTACTTCCTTTTCGCTACTCCTACTTCTATCTTCTTGTGGACCCAATTTAAAGTACTTCACCGAAGACATGTATGACGAAAACCAATGGTCAGATCGTGAACTCAAGCGTATACAGTTTTACGTATCGCAGGACATAGTACTTTATCGTGGTTTGTCAGATAGCAATTCTAAAATCGAAGACGGAAGAATCAAAGTCAATAACGATCGTAAGGTTGAGGAAGTAGTCATCAAAAAAGGGACACCTGGCATTTTTGTACAGGCACCGAAGAAGAATCGATTTGCCATATCATTTGGTGATGGCAAAGGGCAGTTTTTGATGTTTGGGCCTAATACAAAAGCTAATGGAAGGTTTGTCTTGCTGGCTAAGAACTGGGATCGCAGATCTGGAGAGATATCCTATGGCGGCCAGATATATGAGACAGGCTCAGAAAGTGCTTATGCGGCGTTGATGGTTGATATCAAAAGAGCTCGTAAGACCAAGTACGATTCTAAAGAAGCCAAAGGAAGAAGAGTAAGAGGGCGCTAATCTTAATTAAGATATGCCTTAATCTTATCCAATAATTTGTCCGGTGGTACTGCTTGTGAAGCATGTTCTTTTAAGATGCTGATCAGATCATTAGTAAGCTCTGGTCTAAAGCCAAGTCTAAAACCAAACGTCTTTACTAAGCGCTCTTCTTTTTCATCTATATGGCCATCAGCATTCATGAAGAATAAAAAGTAGTAGAGGATCATCACTCTATCTCTTTCTTCAGTTGGTGGCTTAAGTGGATAGTCATTTCTCTTACCTTGGATCTCATATACGTCTTCTTCATTAAGACCAAGCTGCAGTGCTACATGCAAAATATATCCAAGCTCTGATGGTGTCTCAGTAGCATCGACATCCTTGAGCTTTAGAAGTAAAGCTATGATTGCTTTTTTGGCGTGGTCGGGCGTAGAGATGGGATCCAACATGATATCTTCGTTTTTCTTTGACTCTTATAAATATAAGAACAAACTCAACTTATTGCTCATCGACCTATCCTGTATGGTTAGTAGTTGACACTAATCCAGCTCGCCCTTTTTATCTAAGGAAGCGGCGTATTCGATACCTTCATTCCACCAAGAAGTCATCTGTACTGGATCAAAAAGAAACGAATGCTCCGTCAGCACCCTTGGCGTAAATATAAAGTTGACATGGATGGAGTTGTCATAAACACTTTGAAGATGCCCTATATAAAGATCATTTCTTGATATGCGATTGTGCATGAAGTCCATCGCTTTGAGCAAGACATCAAAGGCATTGTTGGTCTTTGATTTGTTAGGCATACTGTAGCGAGGATTAAGCACGATGACATCTACTTCTGTTGCTCCTGCATTGATCGCTTCTTCTATCGGAATGAGGCTTCCAAATCCTCCATCTGCATACTCGTAACCATCTTTCTCAACGATGCCCATGAATGGGACAAAACTTGTAGACGTCCACATCCACTCCGTGAAGTCTTTGTAATTGTGATCTATAGCGTACTTATATTCTACAATGTTGAGCGATAAGTTAGAGACAGAGACCAGCACTTTCTTTCCTGAGTTCCTAACCTTCTCATACTCCTCCGGAGACATCGTCTTCCTTATGGTAGTCAGAAGGTTCTTGTGCTCTCCAAAGGTCTTCTTCCCTTTCAAAAACATCTGCAGGATATTACGATGATTGATCTTCGTAAAGATGCCTGACTCTCCTTGCTTGATTGTAAAAGGACTTACGTTATATATGTCTTCTTGACGAACACTCGTATATGCCTTCCTGATATTGTCGATGTTGTTGATAGCTAAGTGTGGTACAAGTAAGCTACCTGTCGAGCAACCAGCGTATATATCGTACTCTCTCTTTTTCTCCTCGATGAGATATTGAGCGATCCCACCACCAAATGCTCCTTTGCTTCCACCACCGCTGATAACTAATGCTCTCATATTCTATTCCTAAATAAATTGTCGCCGATGCAAGAACCGCTAAGATAACATGCTTGTGTTATTATTCTATATAGACCCGCGGTACTCGCGTATTAATATTGGTCAATATCTCATATGGTATCGTCTGCGCCCAGTCAGCAAGGTCTTCAATCGTAATCTCCTCTTTGCCGTCTTGGCCAATCAAGATGACTTCATCTCCATTATAAGCTGTGCCATCATCGATATTGATCATCATTTGGTCCATACAGATATGGCCGACCTGCTCATGCTTAACACCTCTGACTATGATCTTTGCCTTGTTACTCATCGCCCTCATATAGCCATCGCCATAACCTACAGGAAGAGTGATGATCCTAGTCTGATGATCAGACTGCCAAGTACTCCCATAACTAACCGGGTGGTCTTTCTGGATCACCTTAAAGAACACAACATGGGTCTTCCAAGACATCACAGGTTTTACCTTGATCAACTCCTTAAAGTGATCATTTGGATACACTCCATACAACAGCAACCCAACTCGTGCCATGTCGTATGAGTGAGTACTATGCTGTAGCATACCTCCACTATTGCTAGCATGAACCAAAGGTCTTTTTACATTTTTACTTTCGTAAAATGCTAGCACTTTTTCAAATCTATCCACTTGTATGCTTGTATAAGCATCATCTGCTTCATCAGCATTGGCAAAGTGAGTGAATATCCCTTCTATATTAGTATGCTCACACTTTAACGAAGCCTCTAATAAGCTATGAGCAGAGTAATAATGCATACCGATCCGCTCCATTCCCGTGTCAATCTTCAGGTGAGCTTTTGCAATAACACCTCTTCTTTTTGCAGCATATTCGATTTGTTTCAGCTTTTCAATTGATGAAGCTGTGATGGTTAAGTCATGTTCCAAGAACAAGGGTATCTGATTGCCTATGATCCCACCCAACACGAGTATCGGTGTTCTAATACCAGCTTCCCGTAACATGATCCCTTCTTCCAAATAAGCAACACCAAAGTAATAGGCCCCAAGCGATTCAAGATGTTTTGCAATCTTGATTAGTCCGTGACCATAAGCATTAGCTTTTAAAATGTACATGACCTTAGAACTACCTGCATATTGATTTATAGCGTCAAAGTTCTTGGAGAGCGCAGGCAGATCAACTGTTATAAACGTTGGTCTCAATACACTATCAGACAATGTGTCTTCATGAAGCATAGGTACGCTCTAAGATTATTGTTTTATAAATGCTACAGTGTATCGTTGCTCTTGATCGCTAATCTCTATCAAGTATAAGCCTGGCGTAAGTGATGTTACATTCTCTTGCCATTTATGCAACCCAGCATTTAGATTAATCGGATTTTGCGATACGACTCTTCCATCAACACCAACCACTCTCATCGCGCCTTCTAATCTTTGACGATTTTCAATCTCTATAAACACAACTTTATCTGCAGGATTAGGATGAACAGATAGAGAAAAGTCATCCGTTACAATCTGCGTAACTGGATCTATCAAAGCGTTAGAGTTAATCAACGAATAATCTTCAGCACATGCCAATGACTCACTCCCACTCATGACACATGCTTGACCGGCGAGTGTTCTACGTTCATACAATTCAAAATCATCAATCGACCAGGCAACACCGCCCAGCTCATCTCTAAACACTAGTGATATATAATTGAACCTCACCATAATCGTCTGTCCCATGTATACTTCCAGATCTATAATAGTCGTCTGTTGATCTCCGTCTCCTGTAAAAGCTCCTGAAACATTACGATAGAAAAAATCTGGATTGGGGCAATTGTTTAGGCAGTTGGTGATTTGATCAGGGAGGCCATTAACGACATAGCTATCATCAGCTATTGGCGTCCATGTTGCACCCCCGTTTAAAGACACCTCCACTCTTCCTCCATCTATGCCAAGATCAGATTCATACTTATGGTTAAACTTTAAGAGTCTATTTGTGGCACTAACTGTAAAGCTTTCTTGACGCAAAGCGTACGATTCACCGCCAAGCGTATCTTGAAACACTCGAAGACTCATAGAACCCGTGCTACTTGGCATCAAACCCCAGCCAGCCAAGGCATCGTTATTTGTAGTATTCTCAAAACCAATCTCACCATCTAAATCATCGTACAATTCAAAAGTAGAGTAAGGAATATCCTCCGTACCTAAAACATAATTTATAATTACCTCCTCACCCAAATCCAACGATCCAACATTAAAAAGTAGCTGATCCCCATCTACCTCAACTGCGATATCTCCAATAACACTTTTCAAAGTTGCTCCTGCAGGTATATCATCCACAATCATGATATCAGTAAGTGACTCTTTATAATTACTTACAGTTAGCTGGACACTAACATCTTCTCCAGGATTGAAAAATGGTGTCATCTCTTTTTGGATGCTCACCTCTTTCCCACAGGATAGCGGTACTTCAAATCCATCAACATTATCTCTACGTGTATCACTATCATTAGAAGCTGCATCAACACCCAGTCCTCTTCTTGCAAAAACACTCCAAATCAAACACTCGTTTTCTCCAAAGTTATTGATTTGATCTGCATCTATAATCCCGTCTCTTGCTTCTATCAAACTAGGGTCACACTCTTGGAGTTTAAGTCCATCCATTATAATCTGAATAGCCCGCGAGTTCCCCGCAGTTGGATCCTTCCATGTAGCATCATATCCATCTTGCTCTATAAATGCCCAATACAAATCCCAAAGGGCACTCGCCCATATCTCTCCAACATCATGTGGCCTTGATGAGAATCTGATGTGACTATGGACTTGGGGGTTTACATTCATGTCTGTACTGTACTGATATCTACGGATACCTCTTCCTTCACGAGGCTCAGCGTTCACATAAGTACCGATACCTCTACTCAGTTCTCCTTTATCACTTTCTTGCTGCGTCAATACCAAAGCAAAAAAGTCACTCCAGCCTTCACCCATTTGTTCATCGTTATCCAAACATGCACTAGTGCCTGCTCCGCCTGTCAATCTCATTGTAATGCCATGTGCATATTCATGAGTGACGATACCATTGTCAAAACTGGAAGACACTTCTCTTACTTCATTAAACCTTCCTGTTACTCCTTGACCAAGAGCATCTTTTAAAAGTTGACAATCTTCTTTAGAAAAAAACAAGGAAGGGATGGTGACTAGTTCTGAGTTGTCGCCAGCAGACATTGATACTAAAGGAGCATCATTAAGATTATTACAAATAATACACCCTACGGCTCCTGCTTCTTGAGCAGCGAAAACTTTAAAACTAAAGTCACAAATACCTCTATCTATAATTGCAATATTCCCCTTGAGGGATGATGCATTAACCAATGGCTCACAAGCATCTCTTATATCGCTCCCTCCACTATCTACAGCATAAACTAATGACGCAGTTACTGGCACATCAAGTGTAGGGCCAAATCTTGCTGAACCCGTTGTGTAAGTGCCACTAATACTTTCTGGTGCTAACACTTCAAATTGTTCTCCTACATTCCATTTAAACATTTCCATTCTGCCATTGGCGCCATCTCTTGGTGCAGAAAAAGTAGCGTTGTTCGTATCCGATCCATCCAAGGTCTCAGCTAATACATAATCATCTTGCTCTCCACCCTTCCCATAATTATTTTCTTGAAAGTTGCCCGCAGCTTCTGTAAATCCAAATACGTAGGACCAATCATGGAGATAATTACTCCAATAGAAAAGGTTGGTAACATCTGCTTCAATATTATCCTCTGGATTAGATGTATCTACAATTGGAAAATCAAATACCAAGTCTTGGCCAACTGGCTCTCCAATCGGCGCTTCGTTTCTATTGGCCGTATCTTGATAAGCATGTACATTGTTGCCTCTTAAGGTTGAAAATTCAGGACCAGATATACCATTTATATCATGCCAACCAAAAGGTGAAGCATTGACGTCCGCAGGCTCAACTACAAAGGTTCGATCCCCGTCACTTGGAGAACCTAATGGCTGCGCATAAACTTTATATTGCGAGCCATCTTGTACGATAGAAAGTTGATTCTGATTTTTCGTTGTCTTTTCAATCGAACGCTTTATAAAATGAGGTGGGTGTCTCCGAAACTCATCATCTTTACATTCATGTTCATCCTTACCAAATGAACAATGCAAAGTGCTATTGCTTTGACTAAGCACTAACCCATCGACAGCACTAATAACGATCTCCCAATGATCTGCACTCGAAGATGGATTGATATTGATCATCCAAGATTGCTCATACGCTGCATCTTTATTTTTTGCCCAGACTTTTTTGAGTTCTGTTTGCCCTTCTACTTCCTTCATCCTAGGCACAACATATGTGCCCTTAGTCAACTGATCTATCGCCAATGATGATTTTAAATGAGGAAGATCAAGATGCTTTCTTACCCGCTCAATAGCCTGATCAGGACCTATACCAGATTTCTGATTTAAAAAAGACTTGCTATTAGTTAAAAGGCGCGATTTTTTTAAAATCTTATTTCCATCTCGGTATGCCATATTGCCGATGGCTTTATAAACTTCAAGGTCCTGATAAACCTGCTGAAAGTAAATATAGGTTACACTATTTTCAGAATTGAAGTGGGAGTTGACAATCTTGAGATCACCAATCGGAAGTACGGCTGACTTCATCTTGATGGCTTCCTTCAACAGACTCAATTGTTGATCCTCGCTCAGCGTTTTGAAACTTTGGGACTGCCCTCTAACTGCGAGAGAGCAAACCATGGACAAAATAATTACTGAAATAAATCTTATTACTGATACATTCATTCGGATGTCTATCTACCTTTATTCTTTTGATGAACAGACGATACTCATCAACTCTATAACGAAGATAGAGCAAGGGTACTATTTGAGAAGTTCATTATTAATTTTTATTCCTAAAAAGAAGAACAATCATGGCGAGTCGCGACCTCCAACTCATATATGGACGCAACCCTATTCTCGATGCACTGGATGAAGGAAAGTCATTTGAACGAATCTACATGAGGGATAACCTCACTGGGGAACTAGAGAAGTTAGTACGACAGCGATGCAAGGAGCAAGAGATACCACTTAAGAAGGTGCCTCTGGTTAAGTTAGACAGGCTGGCGCACAACCGCAACCACCAAGGAGTAGTAGGGATAGGCTCTATCATCACCTATCAAGAGATTGATATGATGGTACCTCATCTATACGAAAAAGGGATAGATCCAATTTTGATGTTATTGGACAATGTCCAAGATGTACGTAACATCGGAGCTATAGCCAGAAGTGCAGAGGCTTTTGGTGCTCATGGCTTGATCATCAGCGGCAAGCAAGCAGGCATGGTCACCCATGATAGCCTGAAAGCATCGGCAGGAGCTTTAGCAAGGATCCATGTCTGCCGAGAAAAGAACACGATCAAGACTATTGAGGCACTCAGAGCACATGGTATCAAGACCGTGGGGACAACTTTAGCTCAGAGCACACCCATATATAATACAGAGTTCTCAGCTCCAATATGTCTATTATTAGGTTCAGAAGGAGATGGACTTCATAAGAGTGTTGAGCAAGCTTGCGACCAGTTGATCTCTATCCCGCAAAATGGTGATACGGACTCTTTGAATGTCTCAGTAGCGGCTGGAGTTGTGCTTTATGAAGTACAACGACAACTCACCAAAACAGTTAAATGACCATCTGAAGGAACAAATCAGAGCCTAAGATCATTAGCATACTATAGAATCATTAAAAGCAGAACATAGATTTTAAGCATTACAATATGACCAACACGAAGTATCTACTACTATCTCTTATCAGCATGATCTTATTCAACTCAAGTTGTAAGACATCTGAAACTACAAAAGCCATGGACTCAACCGCAAAGGCGACAATGCCAGAAGCGAGCAAAGCAAAGAGTCTTTTGTGGGAAATCAGTGGAAACAATCTAAGCGAAAGCTCTTATCTATTTGGTACGATCCACATGATCGAAAGCAAGGATTACTTCTTGCCTCAAGGTACACTTTCAGCTATCGACGAAACGAGCAAGATGATGTTTGAGATCGATATGGCAGAGATGAGTGATCCGATGAAGTTGATGCCACTACTTCAGAAAGCATATATGAGAGGAGATACAACCCTGAAGGACTTAGTCACTCCGGAAGATTATACTTTAGTAGAGGCTAAGTTTAAAGAGATCGGTATGCCATTATTTTTGTTAGAGCGCATCAAGCCGATGTTCTTGTCAGTATTTGCAACTGGTGACTTCGATCCACAAGGCATGGAAAATGGCACGATCAAGTCTTACGAGATGGAGTTCGCTAAGATGGCTGAGGATGGTAATAAAAGCACTGGAGGATTAGAGAGCATAGAGTACCAGATTGGGATCTTTGATGCGATCCCATATAAGGACCAAGCCGATATGCTCATGGAAGCGATCAAGTCTTCTGATACAGAAGATGACTCTTTTGTTAAGCTAGTCAATCTATATAAGGAGCAGGACGTCCACGGTCTTTACGAGATGATGAAGGAAGATGATTCGATTGAAGAGTTTGAAGATGTACTTCTCTTCCAACGTAATCGCAATTGGATCCCAATCATGGAAGAAGAGATGAAGAAAGAGAGAGTGTTCTTTGCTGTAGGTGCTGGGCACTTGGGTGGAGATATGGGCGTCATCAATCTCCTAAGAAAGCAAGGTTATAAAGTCTCAGCTGTCAAAAGCTAACATGGCTAACATTATAGCCTTGGGGGCTAAGAAACCTACCATACATAAGTCTTGCTGGCTTGCGCCAAATGCTACGATCATAGGCGATGTTATCTTATCTGAAGATTGTACAGTCTGGTTCTCTGCAGTGATCAGAGGTGATGTCTGTAGTATAGAAGTCGGATCTAAAACCAATATCCAAGATGGTGTCATCATCCATGGCACTTACAAAAAGTCTAAAACGGTTATCGGTAGTGAGGTTTCTATAGGACATGGAGCCGTTCTTCATGGCTGTACTATAAATGACAAAGTGCTGGTAGGTATGAAGGCAGTGATCATGGATCATGCCGTAGTGCAGTCCAATGTCATCGTTGCAGCGGGTGCCGTAGTACTCGAAAATGCTGTCTTAGAATCAGGCTATATCTATGCTGGTGTACCCGCTAAGCCAGTTAAAAAGATAGACCAAGAACAAACAGAGTGGCACATCAATCGTACTGCTGATGCATATCTATTATACTCCTCTTGGTATCAAGAAGAAAAATAGAGTCTCCAAATTACATCGGTCTTTCTCCTTCTGCGATATAAGCGCGTAGATCAGCAAGCTGCTGATCGCTCATACGCTCTTCTGTATAATGAGGCATATAGGACCTCTTTCCAAACTTAGAATAAGTCCCATATCGAACTACTTGATACAGAGAATGCCGATTGTAAGTATCAGCCTTGCTATCCAGATGATTAAGACTCATCGGCTTCTTGTCAAGGTGTAAGAACGAATACCTTTTTTGATAGTGGCAGTGCAGACAACTCTGCTCGTAAATACGAGCACCATTGTTGACATCACCTTTAAGGCCTACTCCTTTTTTGCGATCAGCAGGAGGTTCCAGAAAAGTAGCCGCTGATTTTTTAGCATACTTAGAAGCGATCAGTTTTAATCCTTCATTGTGCAAGACAGGATTGTCAATTGCTTCTTTAAGAGTTGTTATCTCTTGATCTGATATGTTAAGATCTCCAACTTTAAGGTCTATCGTCCAG
>CALIHL010000194.1 GCA_938022935.1 uncultured Saprospiraceae bacterium | reverse complement strand
CTCTGTGCTGTGACACCCTTGGATATAGCTTTAGATGAAGAGCTGATCGGTATATCAGGGATTACAAAGAAGAAAGCTTTGTTGAACATGATCCAACCCCAATACATCATCTTAAAACCAAGCCTTGTCGGTGGTTACGCTGCTTCCGAAGAATGGATCGCCCTAGCAAGTGAAAGAGGAATCGACTGGTGGGCAACCTCAGCTTTAGAATCCAATATTGGCCTCAATGCTATAGCGCAATGGGTAGGGTCATTGGACATTTCGATGCCTCAAGGCCTGGGTACAGGAGGGCTGTACACTAACAATATCTTATCTCCTCTTGTGGTCAAGGACGCAGCGATCTGGTTGGATACAGATCTATCTTGGGATGTCAACATTCTGCGACCATGAAAGTGTATATCAAGGATAAGTTGATCGGAGAAAAAGATCTGATCTCGTGGGCGCAACATGATGGTTCAGAAAGTAAAGAAGACTGGATCGTAGATATTGCTGAAGCCGTCCTAGCTTGGTATGATGATACAACACATATATTGATATCTACTTCAGGGTCTACGGGGACCCCAAAGACGATCCGCCATGCTAAAGAAAGCATGAAGACAAGTGCTTTGATGACGGCGAGCAGATTTGGACTGAAGCCTGGGATGATGAGTTACAATTGTCTTCCAGCAAAGTACATAGCTGGAAAGATGATGTTGATCAGGGCTATAGTGATTGGGATGGATCAGATCTGTGTAGCACCTAAATTATCACTAAGTCTTCCAAATAATTTACCTAGTGATGTCCCCCAAAAGTTGAAACCAATCGACTTTGCTGCCATGACACCGATGCAGCTATCTGCTACCCTTAATGAAGGTCCAGCGTTTATAGAGAAGATCGATCAGTTGATTTTAGGTGGTGCGCCGATCTCCCCAAAGCTGTTGAAGCGGATACAAGATCTAAAGACAAGATGCTTTGCAACTTACGGTATGACAGAGACAATCACCCATATAGCGACCAAGCCAGTCAATGGCTCAGAGAGCCAAGAGGCATTTGAAGTATTGGATGGGGTAATGATATCGACCGAAGATGACAACCTTGTTATAAAAGCTGATCATCTGGGTGATGAATCGATAAAGACGACTGACCAAGTGCGGCTCGAAGGTGAGACTAAGTTTGTTTGGATCGGAAGGTCTGATGATGTGATCAATCGGGGAGGCGTCAAGGTGCATCCAGCTATCATAGAAGAGCAGCTCAACGATGCGATATCCCATCGATACATAATCACGGCAGAAGGCGATGACGAGAGCGGCTATAAGCCGGCATTGGTTATAGAATCAGGAGAAGAACCCTATAAGGATAATCCGCAGTTTCTCTTTACAATTAATGCCTTAGATAAGTTACAGCGACCAGAGAATATCTACTTTGTGGAGCAATTAATAGAGACACCAACTGGCAAGGTAAAAAGGGATATAAACCTTTACCTCCCAAAGGCAACTTAAGCCAATTTGATGTGTTAGAATAATGAATAAAAGGGAACAGTTGTAGATGGATCCAGTTCTATTGGATATGCATACGGCATTTGCGGTTTATAGATTGCCACATCAAGAAGATCACTTTTTGGTTCGTGGCTCTTTGGTGGGTGCTCTAGCTGCGGATGGCGCATTTGCGATCCAGCGATTTGATAAGAAAAATAAAAAGACGACTTACATCCAAGCCGAAGAAGTCATAACCAATGCTTCATGGCGAATCGAAACATCAGGTCAGTGCCCTGATACAAGTACAGACAAGGCGCAATATTTGACTGCCGCTCAGTCAACTATCCAAGCATTGCAGAACGAACAGATGGAAAAGGTGGTCCTCTCTAAGATCAAGAAGGTAGACCGCGAAGAGCAAGACTTATATGAGTTGTTCTTAGAGTTGAAGAACACATATCGATCGGCCTTTGTGTTTATGTACCATGTGCCGGGCGAAGGACTTTGGTGTGGAGCGACACCTGAGGTGCTTATTACTGCTGATGACGCTCAAGTAGCTACAACGATGGCGCTTGCAGGGACTCAGCGAGATAAGGGATTGCCACTAAACCAAGTGACTTGGGGAGATAAAGAGATCCATGAACAACGAGTTATAGAAGAGTATGTGGAGCTGCGTTTGGGTGATCGCGAGATTGCTTTTACGAAAGAAGGGCCTGAGACCGTTAAGGCAGGACAGGTACTTCATTTACGCTCGATATTTCGCATGACGGATATAGCTGATCCTATGCTTATCGCAAATGTTCTTCACCCAGGACCTGCCATATGCGGTAGGCCACAAGAGCAGGCGATGGAGTGGATCTTAAACCATGAGCAACATGAGCGAGAACATTATTGTGGCTTCATCGGTCCATGGGGCATAACAGGTGAAAAATCATTGTACATCAATCTTCGCTCGATGAGAATCTACGATGACGCATATGTGTTATACCTTGGAGGAGGATTGACTAAAGACTCTATGGCAGAGTCCGAATGGAACGAAACAGAGCTTAAAGCACAAACGATGTTAGCCGTGATCAACAAAACGATGATTCATGAGTGATGCGCCAGCACACCTTACCTCAGCGAAAGAGTCAATAGCGAGACTAGTTAAGATCTGCGCCATAAAAGGTATAAAGTATGTTGTGATCTCTCCTGGTTCACGCAATGCTGCATTGACACTATCATTTGCAGAAGATCCACGGTTTGATTGTCTCAATATAGCAGACGAAAGAGTTGCTGCATTCTTTGCAATGGGGATCGCTCAGAAGACAAAGCAGCCTGTGATCTTATGTTGTACATCTGGTACAGCCGCACTCAATTATGCGCCAGCCATCGCTGAGGCATATCATCAGAAGATACCGCTCTTGATCTTGACCGCAGATCGTCCAATCGAATGGATCGACCAGCGAGCAGGTCAGACAATGAAGCAAAAAAATCTCTACGCTAACTATATCAAGAAGAGCTTTGAGTTATTTGAAGAACCGAAGCAGCAAGAGCATCTATGGTTTAATGATAGGATCGTCAATGAAGCGATCAATATTTCTACAACTGGATCTCATGGCCCAGTTCATATCAATGTGCCGATGCGAGAGCCACTCTATGAGTTAGTGCCAGCTTCGACTTTTGCAGACCCTAAGATTATAAATAAGCCAAAGTTGAAATTAGAATTATCAATATTGGCACTTAGCGAAATTAGAAAAGAATGGGCAGGTTATAAAAGTGTATTGGTGATCGTGGGACAGCGAGATCATGATCCTTCATTTGATAAAGCCATAGATCTGCTGGCGCAATTGCCACAAGTAATTGTACTGACAGAGACTACGTCCAATGTCCAATCACAACATGTACTTCCTTCGATAGATAGAGTAATCGATAGTATCGACTCATCTGAGTATGGTGACTTTACACCAGCGTTGGTGATCTCTTGTGGAGCAGCGATTGTTTCTAAAAAGATAAGATTCATGTTGCGACAGATGGACGTCACAGCACATTGGCATGTGGATGCTGATGATGGATATATTGATACGTATCAAGCATTGACAAGGTTGATCTCTGTAGAGGCGGAAGATCTATTTACAACATTGGTACAAGAAGAAGTAGTTGGTTATGAAGCCGTTGGTCGAGAAGCAGTTGATCCTGAAGCGAACCGTTTTAAAAGTATTTGGCTTGACCGAGAAGAACATACAAAGTCTCGACATACTGCTTACTTGAAGCAAAGTGTCTGGTCAGACTTGCAGGTTATATCTGATGTATTGGCTGCTATACCGGCGGGAGTCTTGCACTTGTCCAGTAGTACGCCGATACGATATGCACAGTTGTTTGCTCATAGAAGTGATCTGCTATATAAATGCAATCGAGGTGTCAGTGGCATCGATGGTTGTACATCGACAGCTGCAGGGTATGCTTATGTCCATGATGGTTGGGTAACATTGATCACCGGAGATCTCGCATTCTTTTATGATTCTAATGGCTTGTGGCATCCTCACTTAGATCCAAAGTTGCGGATCATTATGATCAACAATGAAGGAGGTAACATCTTCAGATATGTGAATGGTCCAGATAAAACCAAGCATCTGGAGCAGCACTTTGAGGCAACACATCAGACCTCAGCGAAGCTATTAGCAGAGACCTACGGAGTGGGCTACTTCCGCGCTGATGATCGATCATCGCTACAGACAGGCATAAAAGAACTATTTGACGAAAGTCTCGATTGCGCGGCTGTCCTGGAAGTCTATACGCCTCGCACTGAAAACATCGATATCCTAAAAGACTACTTCCAGTTTCTAAAGAAAAACATCGGTCAGAATCATTCTTAATCGTAAAATACGCGTTAGAATTATTCAAATCACCTTACTTTTGAGCGATAAACATCAATCATGATTATAGGTGTCCCTAAAGAGATAAAGCAAAGCGAAAACAGAGTGGGTTTGACTCCTTCTGGTGTTACGGCATTAGTGAAGAACGGACATAGTGTCTATGTTCAAAAGAAAGCTGGAGAAGGCACCGGTTTTACAGATGAATCATATGTTGATGCGGGCGCTACGATGTTGGATACGATAGAAGAAGTCTATGCGATCGGAGAGATGATCATCAAGGTCAAAGAACCTATCGAATCAGAATATAGCTTGGTTAGAAAAGATCAAGTCCTCTATACATACTTCCACTTTGCATCGCATGAACCGCTGACGCTAGCGATGATCGATAGTGGCGCAGTTTGCATCGCCTATGAGACGGTGCAAAACGCTGATGGGTCGCTACCGCTATTGGTGCCAATGTCCGAGGTGGCAGGTAGAATGTCGATCCAAGAAGGTGCTAAGTACTTAGAGAAGCCGATGGGTGGACGTGGTATATTGCTCGGCGGTGTCCCAGGTGTGCTTCCTGCTCAAGTTGTTATACTGGGCGGTGGTATCGTTGGAACTCAAGCGGCTAAGATGGCAGCTGGTCTGGGTGCTGAAGTAATCATCCTTGATATCAATCTCAATCGCCTTAGGTATCTGGAAGATGTTATGCCGGCTAATGTCAGCACGATGTACAGCAATGATTATAACATCAAGAAGCTCAGCATGAGCGCGGATCTCATCATTGGTGCAGTCTTGATACCAGGAGCTAAGGCACCTAATCTAATCACCAGAGAGATGCTAAAAGATATGAAGAACGGTGCGGTCTTAGTGGACGTCGCTGTAGATCAAGGTGGCTGTATCGAGACTTGTAGACCTACGACCCATGAGGATCCAACATACGTTATAGATGGTGTGGTGCACTATTGTGTAGCCAATATGCCAGGAGCTGTACCTTATACGTCTACTATCGCGCTGACTAACGCTACTTTGAGAAATGCTATCCAGCTGGCCAATAAGGGCTGGGAGCAAGCATGTCATGATGATGCCGCTCTACGCAAAGGGCTCAATGTCGTCAAAGGCAAGATTGTCTATAAAGCTGTTGCAGATGCATTTGGTATGGATTATACACCAGTAGG
>CALIHL010000193.1 GCA_938022935.1 uncultured Saprospiraceae bacterium | reverse complement strand
GAGAAACTGCCATTGAGTCCAAGACGTACTCTAACACTTTTGTTTTTTTCGAATCTTAAGTTCTTTATATTTTCTCTAATTTCCGCGTTGCCCTCTTGCTGTTCTATCTTCTAACGGTGGCGCAGGTGTCTTTATACCTGGCTTCGTTTTTAGCAACTCCATCACCTCTGTGACTACCCTTTCTATCTGAGGGTCGCGTCCTTGCATTAACAAGTTAGGATCATCCCAAACTTCAATATCTGGTGCCACACCTTCTCCTTCCCAAAACCAATGCCCATCATTGTCATAGAGGCGAGCTCCTGGCACAGTGATACCTCCGCCATCGATCAACCTATGTCCAGTCGCGGGACCAACCAATATACCCAGCGTACGCTCCCCGACTATTGGACCGGCTTCCAGTTCTTGAAATGCCCAAGGCAATCCATCACCACCTGATCCAGCCCAACCATTGATGAGCATGCCCATAGGACCTGGGTTAGCCTTTATAGGCTGAGTATGATCTTTCCCATGGCGCCAATGCAAATTGTAAACAATAGGACGTTGTAGCAATTCTAAAAAGCGATCTGCAAGTTGCCCTCCGCCATTAAAGCGTTCATCAATGATGAAGCCTTCTTTGTCTAACTGACCGTAATACATACGCACTAATTCCATTTGGCCTTGACCGCTCGTATTAGACATATAAATGTAGCCGAGTTTGCCTCCTGAGAGTTCGTCTACCATTTTTCTATTGTTCTCCATCCATTCAAGATGACGAAGCCGACTTTCTTCTCCGATCCTTAGACATTCTACATAATGGTCTTTCGCATCTTTCATCAACCCTGTCGAACTTACAGAAAGAACAACCGTCTTTCCCGCAAGGTTTCGAAACGCTGCATAAGCCTCTTCTGTAGATTGCAGCTTTCTTCCATTGACACTATGTACATAGTCCCCTTCTTTGATCGTCACTCCAGTCATGTCTAAAGGTGAGCGAACATCTGTATCCCAAGTCGCAGGTCTAACAATTCTTTTGATGCGATACTTCTCTCCAGCCAGCTCCCAGTCTACACCAAGATAACCAGTACTCTGACGATCAGCTTGTTCTGCATCTCCTCCAAATGTATAAGTATGCCCTGCACTGAGTTCTGCAGCCAAATTGGAAATTATAAAATTCACATCCCATCTAGTTCTCGCATCCTCTATCAAAGCGCCATATCTATCCTTTAAAGTAGCCCAATCTAAGCCGTGCATATTAGGATCGTAGAAAAAGTCACGGTGACGTCTCCATGCATCATTAAACAATTGCCGCCACTCTTCTCTCGGCACGTGATTCATAGACAAGCCATCAGTTGGCACACGATCTTTTATCTTTTGGCCAGGTTTCGGACTAATGATGCCGATTCCTCCTTGATTTCTAACAATGATTTGCTTCTTGTCTGCTGTAAGTTCATGACCATTGATACCACCGATAACCATCTTTTCTTCACGGTCTTCAAGATTGTACAACATAATAGAGACTTCATCACTTTCAGATCCTGTATTAGGATATCGGACATATGCTAATGCCCCTTCGAAAGCCATCAGACCTCCTAAGTTGCCAGCATCAATTGGTAAAACAATAATTCTACTTTCTATATCTTCAAAGTCAATCTTTACTTTTATTTTGTTCTCTTCCTTTTCATCACTATCATCCTTTTTATCAGAATCGTCTTTGTCCTTTTTCTTCTTGGACTTTTTATCCTTCTTATCTTTCTCTTCAGCGTCTTCCTCGCTCTTTTTATCTTCTTTAGGTTCCAACTTTACTTCATCATTCTTTGGGCCCAACAAGTGATCGGTATCTTTTGTCAATGGCATAGCAATGACCTGCGTGGCATTGGGATACACCCATGTACCATCACCCATGTCAGAATAATGAGGCCTTAAGTTTCTGTTAGACGTATAATAGATATACTTTCCCGCTATGCTAAAAACAGGATCAGAGTCATCGTAAAAGTCACTAGTTAAGCGATTAACCATCTTGCTTTCTACATTATAAACATACACTGCACCATTAGCATTTCCTCCACTCTTGTCGTAAGTGATCCATTTTGAATCTGGTGACCAACTCATCTCAAATCCCGATCTACTGCCATGACCTAAGTTCCAAACTAAATTATCAGCGACTGTTTCAATCCCCGTTGAAATATCAATCACATTAATGTTGTTTTTGTAATCTATGTAAGACAACATCTTGCTATCCGGAGACCAAAACAGTTTATAACCATATCCTATTTCGTGATTAGTTAGCATTCTTGTTTCCTTATCGCCATCATAGTCTTGGATATAGATTTCAAATTCTCCACTCTTATCACTCCAATATGCCACATGATATCCATCTGGAGACCATGATGGATCTCTATCCCATGCTCCACTTGAGTTCGTCAGATTGAGTGTCACACCATCTTTTGCTGGTACATCAAACAACTCCCCTCTACTTTCTAAAATCAATCTTTTCCCACCAGGCGCAGCAGTCATGTTACTGATGCTTCTGCTGACATTTTTCGCT
>CALIHL010000192.1 GCA_938022935.1 uncultured Saprospiraceae bacterium | reverse complement strand
TCGATGTTTGAGCTGTCTCAATCTTTTAATTACATCTTCATTTTCTGCATCACAAGTAAGGAGATATCCGCCTATTCCTTTGATTGCTATGATGTTTCCATTCTGCCATAGTTCAGTTGTTCTCTTTATAATTTCAGTGTTATCTGATGACAACATTTCGGCGTTAGACCGATATAACTTTAGGCCGATAGCGCAATCAGGACATGAGATTGTTTGAGCATAGTATCTGCGATCTGTTGGAGCACTGTATTCTGTCTTACAAGTAGCACACATCTCGAATAGAGCCATCCTAGTATTCGCTCGATCGTAAGGTAATTGATCTATAATCGAAAATCGTGGACCACACGTGCTACAAGAATTGAAAGAATAAGCGTATCTCCGATCATCTTGACCAGACAACTCTTCACTACACCTCTCACATAATGCGACATCGGGAGTCAGCACCATATCGATTGTTTGGTCTTTGGTGCTATGAGCAATATTGAATCTAACAAACTCCTTGTAGGGCACTTCACGAAAACTGACATTCGTTAATCGAGCCAACGTCGGAAGCGATCGGTTACAGATTTCTTCCTTGATTGCAATAGCTAATTCTTTAGAAGCATTAAAAGCGACATGTAAGCCGTCGGATGTGTTTTTAACTTGCCCAACTAGGTTATAATCCTTAGCGATGCGGTACACAGTAGGCCTGAATCCGACACCTTGGACTTGTCCTGTTAGGTGGAGATGCCAGGTGGATTTTGACTCATCTTTTGTCATTGGACTAACCTCTTTCGGCATTCATTTCTGTGCTTTCTCATCCTATTGACTAATATATATTAGTGTTTTACTATTACTTTTAATTTGATCAACTTTTTTAAAAAGTTGATCAAAATCGTCTGATTTAATACACTGTGAAAAAGTAGCATATTGTAGAGTTTGATCTTTAACGTTTTCTCATGCACAGTGCGAATGAAGGGATAGTGAATGATATCAACTTTTTCAGCGCGTGCAAGTTTGGCCGCCACTCAAATCATCCATTGCTTCCCTTCTTTTTACAAATCCAAGGCTTGTTTTTACTATAAAACATAGATTCAGATTTGAGATAAGCCCTAATCCATGGGTTGGTCGCACTATGAACCTTAAAATCATGTTAAGACAATCACTAACAAGCTATACCTAAATGTCTTATGTATATTTGTCGCTTCTTCATCGACAAACTAAATGAGGTAACAAGAAAGATTAAGAGCATATGAGATTGAGGTTGATTAGTTGTGGGGTTGTGATATTTATTGTTTTGTTTACCCATATCAGAGGCATTAGCCAAGAAGTAGACACACTGCACGTTGATATCAAGGTAGATAGCACTTCAGTCAGATATGAAGAGGTACTTCTGGATGGTATTGTGTCATATAGAAACATCCACACTGGTGATATCATTGGTCAGATGGAGTACCTCAGATTGCATGATACATCAGGTGAAGGACAAGATGTGATAGCTAATCACAATCATGACTATTGGTTGTCAGATCGCATCAATCCTTATCGAGATGTAAAGATCACTACACCATTCAAGATATCGTTTGATCAGATGACATTTACACATCCAGTGGATGATGAGATTGTTATAACATCAAGATTTGGGCGTCGTCGTAGAGGTCCACATGGCGGTTTAGATATGGATCTGGTTACTGGTGATGACGTACGTTCAGTCTTGCCGGGCCAAGTGCGTTTTGTTGGGTACAGCAGCGGTCATGGCAAGACCGTAGTGGTCAGACATGCCCATGAAGTTGAAACCGTATACGCCCATCTTTCAGCATACGATGTCGCCGTTAATGACTGGGTAAACGAAGGAGCCATATTAGGCAAAGGTGGCAACACTGGTAGAAGTCGCGGCAGTCATCTTCACCTCGAAGTGCGCTACAAAGGAGTGGCTATACATCCAGAGTACGTTTTTAACTTTGACGGAAGTCAAACGATTAGAGGGTCTGAACTTTGGGTAACCAACGGTTGGAAAACTCCTCGGTATCACAGCTCATATATCCAAAGTGATTTTGTGCCATTATATACTAAAGAAGCGGCTATAGCGGCTGAAGAGTCTGAACCAAAATATCATCGTGTAAGGAGAGGCAACACTTTGTCACACATCTCTCGTTTGTATCATATTAGTGTAAGTGAACTTTGTAAAATGAATGCAATTTCTCGAAACTCTACACTGCGCATTGGTCAAATTATAAAAGTCAGATAATGGATTCTAATAAAAAGTTTCTAAATGGCACACTCAATACAATAGTCTTAGCACTTCTAAGAGAAAATGGAAAAATGTATGGCTACGAGATCTGCCAACTGACAAAAGATAAAACCAACGAAAAGATCCTACTAACAGAAGGGGCTATATACCCTACCCTTCATCGTCTTGAAAAAGAAGGCATGATCACATCTTCCAAAGAAAAGGTAAATGGAAGAATTCGAAAATACTATGCCATCAACAAAAGTTCATTACAAGAGGTAGATTCTCAGATCAACCTCTTGTCACAATTTACAGCACATCTTAGGACTCTTCTAAATCTGTCAGCATGATACACGATCAACAAACTATAGATCGTATCAGAGAGTTACTAGAGCTGTCACAGATCAGAGATAAAGACATCCTGGAAGAGATGACCGACCATTACTTGTCGGAGATAGAAAGACAAGTTGCAGCGCAAACGAATCATCAAGTTGCGATTAGATCCACCTTCCAGCATATAGCATCCTTTGATTATAGCACAATGTATACTCAGCAAGACAAGAACAATAGATTCGTAATTCTAATCTTAGCGTTAGCCATTTTATTCAGTACTTACATCTGGAGACAGCACTCTACTCTTCCGATACAAAATCAGACTGAAAAGATAGAACATGAGTGGCCCGATGGTTGGCCACTCATCGAGTCAAGCGGCACTATTGCTGCTCAATTTGGAAATATGAATCATCCGATTCTAAATAGAGAGCGCCATCACAAAGGCATCGATATTAAAGCTCAGAAAGGAACTGCTGTCATAGCAACTGGAGACGCTGTTGTGCAAGAAGTCGGATACACAGAAGCATATGGTTACTACATCATCTTACAACATAATGATCGATATACAACTAGGTATTGTCATCTATCTGCAGTTGAAGTTCTCCAAGATGACCAAGTAAATAAAGGTGTAACAATCGGCGCGGTTGGTAGCTCGGGGCGTGCAACCTCACCACATCTTCACTATGAGATTATCGATGGCGAGGCGGTCATAGATCCTCTTGAGTGTATTCGTGCTTGATTGTATAAGATCGCTTTCGCAAATATTATTCTCCATATAGTAAAAAAGAAATTTATAATTTAAGAACCAACACATCACTGCTCTCAAGAGAATCACAAACTTGCGGACATCTTACCACAGCTTTATCAAGAAGAGAAAATTAGATTTACATACTTAAACCAATAAAATGGAGCCCCTATACTACAATTTGTCATTCTACTCCTATGCTCTTGCGGGCACACTAACTATTCTTATGGGCTTCGTCTATGCCACCAGAAATCAAGTCATGCCCTACCACCTTAAAGCATTAGAAACAACTTGGGAAAAGATAGATACCAAGTATCAGTTTATGCTAAGGATGTTTTTGAATGGCGCAGGATACTTTGGATTATCTACAGGCCTATTTATGATTGTTCTTCTTTTCATCCCATTTAGAGAGGGTCAAGTATGGGCTGGATATTCTATCGGGCTGTTAGGATTAGTTGGCACCCTACCATTAACGACCATAGTTTACAAAGTAAAGACTCAAACTAAAGGCGATCCACCTTTGTGGTTGATGGTACTGATGAACAGTTTGTTGTTCATTGGTTTAGTTAGTCACATTATCTCAAATTAATTATGTAAAATATTTGACAAGCGTCATCTCTCACTAACTTCTAAACTTGCTTGATGCATCCTCTTTGCTTTTTTATGCAAGCCAGGATTAAGTCTCGCAGCTTTTATAGAATAGTAGAAGTAGTTAAATATCGACTCATGGCTCATAAAGTTCAATCGAGAGCGAAACATCCACAATGGAAATTGGCGATGCAATAATATTAGATTCTCTACGGTTTCTGCTAGCGTCAACGGCCAATCCTCTTTAAATTCTGGATGAGGAACAGGAGATATCACATTCTTCTTAGCATCACTGATATTGGTCATTTCCATTCTTGCTATCGCAGCAGCACTAAAAACTTGTTGGCAAAAAAGAATGGATTGAAGTGTAATTTTTCCTGTGGAAAAGATTGGTGTCTTCTTTTCTCTTGACAAAGCATTAGCAGAACAATCTACAAAAAGTGATTTACCAGAATAAGATATGCTCCCTTGTTGTAGGATCACTTTGTCGGTTGTTATCTTGGTCACTCTACCATTCTTAATGATATTTTTAATGTCTCTTAGTTTTTCTAATTCTGGAGAACTAACTGTTGCACAGCGCCACTTCTTTGGGATGACATCATTGTCTAATCTATCAATCCCAGCCTTCCCTTCACTCTTTAAGAAAAGATCATTCACATTTTTCGTCTTCCTAAGTAATGATACTTGTTTCAATACAACGGATGCTACTTTTCCAACTTGCAAATCATCTCGATTAAAGAACCACGCCTGGTTGGGGCATATCCAATGTATGTTGTCATTAGGCACACCTTTATCTAATAAAAATAGTACTGCATCCATCCCTGTCTTACCATTACCAATAACATAAAAGTCGTCCCACTTATCATGATGATCAACTAATTCATTAATAGGAATCAAAGAGACGCCATCCTCAACTTCATATTTAGGTTTGTGGGTTGAAGGCACTTCTACCTTCATATAAGTTGCATCTACTATTCTCTTATTCACTTTATAAGTGAGGACTTTATCAGGATTGTTTACATCTACAACTTGACCATCACCTTTATATTCATGCTCCGATAAAAAAGCAACGCGTCCACTTTTTTCAAACTTGCCCATTACCAAGTTATAGTAATCCAATATCTCAGTTTTAGAAGACAAGTCAGTGGTTCCATTGCCTAAGACAAGAGAGTTAACACCATAGAATGCTGCAGGTTGATGAAGACGAACAAAGGGGTATGCATCTACCCAATGCCCTCCTGCTCTTGCACGACGATCAACAATCGTCAATTGCAATTTAGAATCACGGGTAAACAACTCATCTGCAAACGCCATACCCATGGCGCCAGCTCCTATGATCAAGTAGTCAGTTTCTTTCGTTATCATAACTTGATGTTCTATGATGTTCTGCTATGATGATTTTATAAAGCGGTAGCACCCTACTATTGCTAGGTACAATATGGTAAGAGCCGCAAAAACTCCAACATAGAAACCACCAAAAGAAAGTAAATCAACAAATGGACCAGTTGGTGTAAGACCGCGATTAGAAGTAAATGGGGCTGCTTGAAATCCCACAGCGTTCCCCCAAACTTCTATGATACACGCTATGACCATAACACGACATTCCTTTTTCGTCAATTTCATAAGTGGGGCTATAGCCGCTATAAGTATGATGAGCATGCCATGCATGATAGGACCTGTGTGCGCATTTCCCCACAGATCTTTTTGATCTGGTACAGTAAAGTCTATAGGAGGCAATGGCCAAACATGCAAGTAACCAGCTAAGCTTATCACCCAAGCAAATCCCGCAGTACAACCTATAACTACGACAATCAAGCCATGAATGCTCATCGTTGCTCTTTGTTTGTTGCTAAGGCCTATACATTCTATTTGCTCAGAGGTATTGTCATCCATGTGTAGTCCTTTTTAAGTTATCGCTATAAAATTATGCAAAACCTTAATCCACTTTCTCCTTGAACTAAGTACGTTCATTGCGCAATCTTCTAATGTAAATAATTCTATGTATAATAGCTGTGCTTAATCATGTGATAATCTTAAGCCTCAATGTTGTTGTCTTCAGTCAGTTGGAGATAAAAGAATTAAAAAAAGATATTTCTTATGCCACATTTTTCAACTTTTAGAAGCTTCTTGCTTTTTATTGGTCTCAGCTTAACTATCAATTATTGTCCACTTAAGCTTAGTGCTCAAAGCGCAGATGTCAAAGCAGTTACAGAAGCCGTCAAAGGACTGAAGCTACGCTCTATCGGTCCCGCAATGATGGGTGGCCGCATCTCTGACATCGCAGTGAGTCCGACAGATCCAAGCACTTGGTATGTCGCAGCAGGTTCTGGCAATCTCTGGAAGACAACTAATAGTGGCATTACATGGCAACCCGTCTTTGACAATGAATCATCTTACTCCATAGGTACGATTGCTATAGATCCTAATCAAACAGATCATGTGTGGGTCGGCACTGGAGAAAACGTAAGTGGTCGACACGTCGGTTGGGGTGATGGTATCTACCTCAGTAAAAACGCCGGGAAGAGCTGGGAGAACATGGGACTTTCAAAATCAGAGCACATCGGTAAGATTCTAATTGATCCAAGAGATAACAAAACTGTTTTGGTCGCGGCTGAAGGACCTCTTTGGTCAGGAGGTGGCGATCGTGGCGTATACAAGACTACAGATGGTGGCCAATCTTGGAGCCAAGTCTTAAAGATAGATGAGGATACAGGTGTTACGGATATAGAGTTTGACCCTTCTAACCCTGACGTCATATATGCAGCAGCCTATCAGCGCAGAAGACAAACTTGGGCTCTACTTGCTGGTGGACCAAAATCAGGTATTTATAAGTCTATAGACAATGGTGACACTTGGCGTGAAATAAAGTCTGGCTTACCGCAAGGTGACAAGGGAAAAATAGGACTTGCTGTTACGCCTGCGGATCCCAATCTTGTTTATGCTACCATAGAAGCCAATAGCAAAGAGAAAGGATTTTACAAATCTTCTGATAAAGGGGAGAGTTGGCAAAAACAGAATAGCTATACATCTGGTGGTACCGGACCGCACTACTATCAAGAGATAGAAGTGTCACCGCAAGATGCAAACTTGATTTATCAGTGCGACGTATTTTTTCATGTATCCAGAGATGGTGGAAAGACCTTTGATTATCTAGGTACAGGACGTGAGAAGCACAGTGATAATCATGCCCTTTGGATCGATCCCAACAATGGAAAACACTTGATCGCAGGTACAGATGCTGGTTTATATGAAAGCTTCGATCAAGGAACAAAGTGGAGACATTTTCCAAATCTACCGATCTCACAATTTTATAAATTAGGTTTGGACAACTCCGAGCCATTTTACAATATCATTGGAGGAGCCCAAGACCTAGGGACTTTGATTGGCCCTGTTAGAACTATGAATGGAGAAGGCATCCGCAGTCAAGATTGGTATGTGCCATTGGGGGCTGATGGTTATGATTCTCAATTTGACCCAACAGATCCGAACACTGCTTACATGGAGATCCAACAAGGCCTGTTACATCGATATGATAAGCGCAGCGAAGAAGTGTTGAATATCCAACCACAAGCGGGACCAAATGATCCACCAGAAAGATGGAATTGGGATAGTCCGATACAGATCAGCCAACACGATAACAAGCGCTTATACTTCGGATCGCAGCGTCTCTGGCGTAGCGAAGATAGAGGCAACTCTTGGACGGCAATCAGTGGCGACTTAACAACCAATACTAATCGGTATGAATTAGAAACTTTGTCACGTGTATGGAGTGTAGATGCTCTCTATGACAATGGCGCGATGTCTAAATATGCCACCCTTACATCTATTGCTGAATCACCGCTTGCTGATGGTCTGTTATATACTGGTTCTGATGATGGTTTGATCAATGTCAGTGAGAACGATGGCGGTGCATGGCGCAAAAGTGGATCGCTCCCAGGCGTACCTGACCGCTCTTTTATAAATGATCTGGAACCATCGCAACATGATGCTAATACCGTATTTGCAATAGCGGATGCACATAAATTTGGAAATTATAAACCTTATATTTTTATAAGTTCTGATCGCGCCAAAACTTGGAAGTCGATATCAGGAGATTTACCAGAAGGAACCATCGTTTGGATGCTGAAGCAAGATCCTATAGATGCTGACTTACTGTTCATCGGAACAGAATATGGCATCTACTTTTCTTACAACAAAGGCACTAATTGGATCCCTTTGAAAGGAGGAGTTCCAACGATACCCTTCCGAGACATAGAACTACATGAAAGAGATGGGGACTTAGTTGGTGCAACTTTTGGTAGAGGATTTTATGTCTTGGATGATTATACTTCCTTACGAAACATTGGCAAAGCAGTAGCGGCGAAAAGCAACACTTTATTTCCAGTAAGAGATGCTTGGTGGTATGTACCATCAGTCCCTATGCAAGCAAAAGGTATGCCGACTTTGGGTTCTTCTCACTACGTAGCGAACAATCCTGACTATGGTGCGACATTCACGTATTACATCAACGAGATGCCAAAGACGGCGAAGCAAGCCCGTGAAAAAACTGAAAAGGAAAACAGAAAACAAAATGAAGATGTAGCCTTCCCTGGTTATGACGCACTTCTTTCTGAATCAACGGAGTCATCTCCACAAGTTTTGCTATTAGTAAGTGACGATGCTGGCGATCCAGTCAGATGGTTGGAAGGATCAAGCGAGAAAGGAGTACAACGCACTTCCTGGGACTTGCGACTATCAGCACCTAATCCGATCCGGCTTAGCCAACCAGCTTTCAAGCCACCTTGGGCTGGCGATGCAAAAGGACCGTATGCAGGTATTGGAAATTACACGGTGCAATTATACATCGAACACAATGGATCACTAGAGGCACAAGGTGACCCTCAACCGTTTCAAGTGAAAGCTGTGCCTACAGTTGATCCTTCTACCGATCTAAAAGAAGTAGCAGCATTTCAAAATGAAACTAGTGAGCTAAGTCGCCAAGTATCAGCTGCAGGAAGTAAGATATCAGAAGCGGGAGAAAGACTGAGATTCATTAAAGCAGCTTTAAAAAAGACGCCACGAGCCGGAGCCGATCATTATAAACAATGGAATGACCTCAATGAATCCCTATCTGCTTTACGTAAGCGTTTATGGGGTGATCCGATCAGACAACGACTAAGTGAGGCAACTTCTCCATCCATAAGTGGCAGAGTTGGTCAAGTCGCTTATGGACATTGGGATACTCGCCAAGCGCCCACACAGACTTTTAAAGATAATTTAGAATTGGCGAGATCAGAGTTTGCAACTTTCGAGAATGACCTGAGCTCATATCTTCAAGAATTAAAAAACTATGAAGGTGTATTGGAGAAAATAGGAGCTCCATATACGAGAGGGAAGAGATAGTTCTAGGAGAAGTCCTGTGATTCAGTCTTCGATCTTTATATTGGAAATATAG
>CALIHL010000191.1 GCA_938022935.1 uncultured Saprospiraceae bacterium | reverse complement strand
ATCACTGTGCCGCTATACTTGGATCTGAACCAGGTGCGCCGATTGCAAAAGCAAGTGCTTCAAGGAGTACTTCTGCAGGACTGGCAGAGCACATTGTATCTGAACTAAAAAACAACAGTCAACTTTAAAATATCAAGACTCTATGTACTTAGTATTTGATTCTTCAGCCAATGGTCGTCCCCGTAGTTATAAAGCTCCACATGATGATACATTCAACTGGCCACGATTGATCCATCTTAGTTGGATCATCCTTGACAAGGACTTGAAGCCAATCGAGGACTATGATTGTGTGATCAAACCTGAAGGATATAAGATCACTGAGAAGGCGCTGAAGTCTCACCACATAGATCAAGAGAAAGTCGATGCTTCGGACAACTTGCTGATGGATGTACTTAAGAGATTTAAAGAATCAATCGACAAGTGCGAGTATGTCTTTGCTCATAACTTAGCCTACAACGAAGGCATCATAGGTGCAGAATATTATAGAAATAAAATGACAAGCCCATTGATTGGTGCAGACAGTTATTGCCTCATGCACGAAGCGACCTATTATTGCAAACTAAAGGGAAAGCGTGGATACAAGTGGCCAACACTGCAAGAGATGCACGGCAGGATCTTTGAGCAAGGATATACTCCAGCCAATCACGCAAGAGCAGATGTGATAGCAGCTTCTCGCTGCTTTATATTTCTAAAAAAGGCGGGCGAGTTAGAAGATATATTTGTAGAAGATTAGATACAGTAACCATTGGCAGCTTCCATATTCGTATCGAGACATTTAGAGGCTATATCACCTATCCAAGACATCGCAAGGCAATATAAGCTTGAGTTGACTCATCGTTCATTGTTGAAGTTTGAAGCGGTCGATTTTGAAGCACCAGATACCAAGTGGCTCTTTTTTTATAGCAAGACTGGCGTCAAATACTTTTCTAATTACTGCTCTCTGTCACACTACAAGATCGGATGTTATGGCCTAGCTACGGCAGCTTACTGCATGAAGTTTAGCCATGTAAGCTTTCAGTGTGATGCTAATACAGAGATAGGAATAAAAAAGGTCGAAGAATACATCGGAGCAGAAAGTCTAACTTTCATTGTGGGAAAAAAGTCTCTTCGCTCACTTCAGAAGGCAATTCCTCAAAGAACTAATCATAAAGAAGTTATCGTATATGACCAGGCAAAGTCACAAGACAGCGAATTGAACTTATACGATTTAGCGATCCTCACCAGCCCTATGAATGCCGATAGCTTCTTTGACAATGGAGGTAAAGCATTTGAGTACATTGCCATAGGAGAAACAACTGGTAAGACGCTAAGAAAGTACGGGATAGATCCTATGGTTGCCGTAAAGCCATCTGAAGATGGTATAGCTGAATCATTGGTTTCTGCGTTAAAGACTTACTTTTGATCTCATAATCCGATATAGCAATAAAATCTATGCTACAGTCTCTTCACATTAAGAATTACGCCATCATAGACGAGGTCGTACTCGACTTCGAAGGGGGGTTTAATGTAATTACTGGAGAAACAGGGGCAGGAAAAAGTATACTACTTGGCGCGCTTAAGCTGATCAATGGCAATCGTGCTGACACCAAAGTACTTTATGATCAAAACGCAAAGTGCATCGTCGAAGCCAACTTTGTAATCGATAGCTCTATAATAAAGCAACTTGAAGAGAAGATAGACGCAGACTTTGAAGGTAAAGAGGTAATCATCAGAAGGGAGATCAGTAGCACTGGAAAATCAAGAGCGTTCATCAATGATACACCTGTAAAACTGAGTGAGATCAAGATAGCCTCGCAGTTGATCTTAGACATCCACAATCAGTTTGACACATTAACGATTACACAACCTGAGTACCAACTACAAGTTGTTGATACGCTGGCAGCCAATCATAAAGCACACGACAAATATCTAAAAACTTATAGATCGTTCACAGGACTAAAAGCTGAGATCAAGAAGTTAGAAGCTGCAAAAAAGCAGAATACTCAGGATCTTGATTTTATAAAATTTCAATTAGAGGAGTTAGATAGAATTCCTTTAGATGGGATAATAAAGCAAGAGCTAATTGCCGAGCAAGGCACGCTGAGCAATAGCGAAAGTATCATCTCATTGATCAATCAGATGAATCAAGAACTGCAAGAATCCGACCATGCACTTTCTGATCGATTGACGCACTACCTAAAACAGATCACTGACTTGTCAGATGTCAATCCACAGCTAGCAGAGATCAGAGACTTGTTAGACAATGCTGTAGAGTCCTTGCGTGAAGCAGATATGATTGCCAATCGACTAGTGGACAATATAGATGTAAGTGAAGAGCGATTGATTGAATTAACTGAGACATTAGATCACATCAATAAGCTGGAGAAGAAACATAACTCATCGAGCATAGAAGAGCTCATCACTCTTCGCGATAATTATAAATTAAAAACTGAAGGCGTCATAGATGTTGATGCTACGCTAATAAAGAAGAATAAAGAGCTCGACAAGATGCGCATGGTCATCCAAAAAGATGCTCAAGCCCTTAGCAAGAGTCGATCAGCTATATTCAAGCGAATCACAACCATCTTAGAAAAATCTCTTTCTAATCTTGCTATACCTAATGCTAAGTTTCAATTAGACTTAAAAGAACTTCCTGATTATGATGAAACCGGTTTGGATCAAGTCGTCTTTTCCTTTAGTGCTAACAAAGGTGTTGCTCCTCAACCGATCAGTGATGTAGCCTCTGGCGGTGAGCTATCCAGAGTTGCGCTTAGTGTCAAGTCTATGATCGCAGATCAGTATGGTGTACCTACGCTTATATTTGACGAGATCGATACGGGTATATCTGGAGCTGTCGCAAAGCGTGTTGGTGAGATACTATATCATATCGCGGACTCTCGACAAGTTATCTGTATCACACACTCTCCACAAGTAGCCTCTATAGCGAGCAGACACTTCCAAGTTGAGAAAAGAGATACTGATACCAGAACGATTACGCACGTAAAAGTCTTGAATATAGAAGAGCGAATAGATGAGATAGCTAAGATGCTTAGCGAAGATCCTCCTACGGGGTCAGCTCGAGAGAATGCAAGAGAACTTCTGGGCACTTTGTAATTACAATTCTTAAAACCTCAAGAGATCAAGCTCCACATATTGCTGTTTAGCTTCATCAGAAGATAAAAGTTCAGAACTATAATGTTGATTAAGTAGCCCCTTGAAATCTTCAATCAATTTTGGATACTCGATTATAAAATCATTGAATGTATCATAGGTAGACTTTGATATAAAGTGATGTACAGTTTTAACAGCAGCAACAGTCAAGTTAGTATGATACTTATCAAGCGCACCTGCAGCTACAACAAACTTGTGTATTTGACTTTGGACATCATCTATAGCTTTCTGAATTCTTAATGTTGACCCAAACCAATCTCACATGTCCGATATGAGTAAAATCTGCTGGACTTTAGGTGCAGTTTATCAACTGCTCTAAGAATTCTTGATCAGATACCGAAGTGCCTTTCCATGGAGATCGAACGAAGGTTTTATTTATGTTTTACCGAGCGCCATCAGAATAGCTCTTAATAACACCATATAACTCGTCTACCCCATCATCTAATGGGATAATGACGGGCATCTGGATGTCGTCTTCTATTCTCTTCGCATGTTGTCTAATAGCATCTGGTTCTAACGACTGATTATAAAGGGTCACAGCTAATACTTCACTGCCGTAGTTTCTAATCAACTCGATTTCCTCTTTTGTAGACGGCAGGTATGCCTTTAAATCTTCGTAGCCTTCAAAGTATTCTCTTTCTGGAGCTACTTGTAGTATAACACCTTTAGCATTGCCCGATAGTAGAAATTCGCTTCCTCCTGGGCCAGATGGGTTTCTAAGGGAGGATTGACCTTCTAAGAGTATTAGATCAGGTTTCTCTTCATTATCGCAGTTAACCACAGCGTGTTCTATCTCCCCCGATATAAAATCATTGAGTGTCGAATCAAATATAAATCCATGTTTATAACCTTGCATCCAGCCAGTCTGACCTGTATAGATCATTTCAGTTTTAAGTCCTTTGCGATTGCACATTTCGTAGATCATCCCACAAGTAGTCCTTTTCCCCAAAGCACAGTCAACACCTAAAACAGCTAATACACTTGCTTCCACTTTGTTGATAGATCCATGCCAAAAGTGTAGGTCTCTTATAGACTTAGGTTTTCTAATATCTGTGAGTTTTACATTATTAGATTCTGCCAATGATCTTATGTCTTCACGATCTATGAGATAATCATGTAAGCCATTAACAATATCACATTTATAATTGATGGCAGCTGTGATATCTGGCAAAAAATCGTCTGGCAAGATACCTCCATGAGTAGCTACTCCAATGACCAAGCAGTCAACAGGCGCTCCTCCATTTTTATAATACTCTTCAACAGATCGGACAATTGGAATATTCAACTTCTTGCCATCCATAACTTCACCAGCATCTTGACCTACAAACTTTCTGTCAACCACAGCAATGACGTTATATCTTCCAGTGTACCTTAACAAACCATGACATGTCTTCGCATGGATATTATCTAAGTTGTCATGTGTTAGTACGAGTGCGTTTTGTTTTGACATCGCAATCAATTTGTCTTTTGTTAATGAGTTATTTTATAAAAGCTCCACTCCAAGACCAGCTTTATCAAGCAATGGATACAAGACGCCTTTGTCTAATCTAAATCCACCTTTTGCTACATCACTGGCCAAGTCCAAACTACCATCTAAGTCCAAATATCTTGTAGCGTCACAAGCCAAAGCGGCATTAAGTGAAGCGCTGATACTGATAACACTTTCGTCCATGCAACCCCACATCAATTCTATGTTATCTGTCTGTGCTACATCTGCTATCCTCAGCGCCTCAGTAATACCGCCACACTTCATCAATTTGATGTTGAATATACCAAATGGTCTGCCCATCTTGATCAGCCTAAGCGCATCTGAATGTTTGTGGAGATCTTCATCAGCCGCACAGATCTCTCTTACTTCTGAAGATAGCTGAAGCATATCTTGCACTATCTCAGGCTTCATCGGCTGTTCAAAAAACTCTATATCGGCCACCTGAGTCTCTTTGATATAATGTTCAAACTGACTGACATTATAGCCCTGATTAGCATCTACCCTAATGATCATATCCTTCCCTACAGCTTCTCTAAGTTTGACACTCCGCTCGATATCTTCTTCTATTGATTGACCGATCTTCAATTTTATAATCTTGAAGTCGCGGTCTTTGTATTCTATGCCTTCATCAACTGTCTCAACCACATTCTTTATACCAATGGTTATTGATGTTGGCAATGGCGCTAATCTCACGCCGAGATATGTGCCGATTGATACATCAACACGCTTACAAAAGAGATCATGAAGGGCCATGTCTAATGCAGCCAGCAAGGCAGGTTTATCTGCGTACTTTATTGTAAGTTGTACGATGATGTTTTTGTAAGATCGGATGTCATGACCGACGAATAGCTCCTCTAACTCTGGGATGCGACTTTCGCAATTATCGTCCATCTTTTCACCTGCGACATGCTCAGAAGGGCTACCCGCTCCTAGCCCATAAGAACCATCACTTCCATCTAACCTAACGAATATGTTTTGTACAGAATCATGCATCACATATGTTACTGCATATGGACGCGTTAATTTCATGTCCTCTTTCCAGTAGGATACCTTGGTTATCTTCATGACTTTGTGCCTTTCAGCACTAATATGAGATAATTATAGAAATATCAAGGAAGAGTTAATTGATTACGATTACCAAAGTTTCTTACTAAGACTGAAGGAAGATGGATGTAACTGATTTTTGACGTTGTACCGCTTCATTAAACTCTCGATGCATGCGATTGACAAGGATCTGTACGGGTATGTTATCATCGATAGATGCCACACCTTGACCAGCCGACCAGATGGTTTTCCAAGCCTTTGCTTCTGCCTTAGCAGCATCGAGTTCTTTACCAAAATCAACTTTTCCCTTTAAGGCCCACATCTCTTTTGTGATACCCATCGCTTCCAAGCTTTTTCTTAGGAAGTTGGCATTGACTCCAGAGACTGCTGCCGTGTATACGATATCTGAGGTGCCCGAATCCATGATCATTTGGCGATAGCCTTCATCCGCTCTACTCTCAGTAACATTGATAAATCTTGTGCCGAGATAAGCAAAGTCCGCTCCGATCTGAAGCGCTGACGCAACATCTGCTCCATCACTCATACAACCACTTAGCAGTATGATGCCATCGAAGAATGTTCTGATTTCTTTTACAAATGGAATAGGATTGAGCAATCCTGCATGACCACCTGCACCTGCACACACGCAGATCAAACCATCAACTCCAGCCTCAACAGCTTTCTCTGCATGACGCTTGTTAATGACATCATGAAAGACGAGCCCACCATAAGAATGCACTGTATCTACGAGATCTGCCACTGCACCTAAGGAAGTGATGATAATTGGTACTTTATGCTTTACACAGATTTCTAAGTCAGCCTGAACACGTGGGTTACTATGGTGAACGATAAGGTTTACGCCATAAGGCGCAGCTTTCTTTCCTGTCTCTTGTTCGTATGTATCTAAGTCCTCTCCAATCTCAGTAAGCCACTGATCAAAGCCTTCACTTGATCTTTGATTAAGCGCCGGAAAGGTTCCCACAACGCCATTACGACAACATGAAGTCACGAGCTTCGGTCCTGAGATTAAGAACATCGGTGCTGCTACAACAGGAAGTTTTAATCTATTTTCAAATATGCTCATCGCCTTCATACCTCTTTAATTTATGTTGAAGACATAGTTACGGTTTATATGCGGGGTCTATCAGTATTCTGGTTATGATAATTTGGCACTTTCTAATTTCAGGGGTCTTTGATCGGTTGGTGCTCTATAATCATATCTATTGATTAAACTAATGGATCAAACCAACGCAATGCAGATCCTTAGACGCTCTTCTTACTTCCTCTTACTCTTGCTCATTTTTAATCTCATTTCCTGCTCGACAGGCCCAGAATACGATCTGGTTATCCGCAATGCGGTGATCATTAATGGATCAGGATCAGACAGGTATGCAGGTGATGTAGCCATCAACCAAGACAGGATCATTAAGGTTGGTGAGGTCTTTGGTAAAGGAAAGCAAGAAGTTGATGCTCAGGGCAAAATACTAAGTCCAGGATTTGTCAATATGTTAAGTTGGGCTACAGAAAGTCTGCTCGTAGATGGCCGCGGCATGAGTGACATTATGCAGGGTATTACGTTAGAAGTGATGGGCGAAGGTTGGTCGATGGGACCTCTCAATGAAAGCATGAGGAAGGAGGCTCTTTCTTCGCAAGGCGATCTTAAGTTTGAGATACCATGGACTTCCTTAGGAGACTATCTCCAGCATCTGGAAGACAAAGGTGTTAGCCCCAATGTTGCTTCCTATGTTGGGGCTACAACCCTACGTATACATGAGATGGGTTATGAATATCGACCACCAACTCAAGAAGAGCTTGAGCGCATGAAGACTTTGGCTCGTCAAGCTATGGAAGAAGGTGCTATCGGCATCGGGTCATCATTGATCTATGCTCCAGCATTTTATGCAGAGACTGAAGAGCTTATAGAACTCTGTAAAGCCATCAGGCCTTATGGAGGTTCTTATATCACGCATATGCGAAGTGAGGGGAACAGGTTGATAGAAGGTGTTGATGAGGTGCTTAGGATTGCAAATGAAGGAGGTGTACAAGCAGAAATATATCATCTGAAAGCAGGCGGTGCGTCCAATTGGAATAAGATAGATCTCGTGATCAACAAGATAGACAGTGCGCGTAAGGCAGGCATCAACATAGCCACCAATATGTATAACTATATAGCCGGAGCTACGGGACTTGATGCTTCGATGCCACCATGGGTCCAAGAAGGTGGATATGACAAGTGGGCTGAAAGACTGGGCGATTCAGACATCAGAAAGAAGGTTATAGCCGAAATGAAGCAAGACGCCACAGACTGGGAAAACCTCTACTATGCAGCAGGCTCAGCAGATAAGCTGATCTTAGTTGGTTTTAAGAATGAAGAGTTGAAAAAGTACACTGGCAAAACACTTGCAGAAGTTGCCCAGTTGAGAGGTACATCTCCGGAGGACACAGCCATAGATCTAGTGATAGAAGATGGAAGTCGCGTTGGGACTGTCTACTTTCTGATGTCAGAAGATAATGTCACTAAGCAAATCAAGCTTCCATATATGTCCTTTGGTTCGGATGCAGGAGCCCCTTCTTCTGAAGGGGTATTTCTAAAGTCTAATCCACATCCACGTGCTTATGGCAACTTTTCACGACTGCTGGGCAAGTATGTCAGAGACGAACAAGTGATACCACTTGAAGAGGCTATTTATAGACTCACTTCTTTATCAACTACCAAATTGAAAATCAAAGAGCGCGGTTTAATCAAGGAAGGATACTTTGCTGATATAGTCGTGTTTGATCCAGATGAAATAAAGGACAATGCAACATTTGAACATCCACATGCATATGCGAGTGGTATGAAGCACGTATGGGTGAATGGTATACAGATGCTCAAAGATGGAACACATACAGGCAATACAGGAGGACGCTTTGTCAAAGGTCCTGGGTATAAGGAGAATGCGAAACTTTAAGGATATTAGAAGAGCGAGACTTTCAGACGTTATGATCTGATTTTGTTATAATTGCCAGCGATGAGTTTTAAATCAGATTATAGAAAGGTGCTGGGGACCTTTGCAACAGGTGTCACGATCATCACAACAGAGTTAGATGGAGACTACTATGGCTTCACTGCTAACTCTTTCACATCTGTCTCTCTCGATCCGGCGATGGTGCTCTTCTGCGTAAAGAACGATGCTACTTTCATCGATGCGCTTGCGGACTCCAAAGTCTTTGGAATCAATATCTTATCCAGTGAGCAAGAAGGGCTATCCAACATGTTCGCTAACCCAGCTTTACTCAATGAGCAACGCTTTGAAGGATTAAAAACAACCCAGAGTGAACTCAAATGTCCAATTATAACTGGCTGTCTCGCATATCTTGACTGTGAGCAGTTTAAGGTCTCAAAGGCAGGTGATCATTTGATAGTATTGGGCAAGGTGAAGAGCTTTGATAAATACAAAGGTGTTGACCCACTGTTGTATTACGCCGGTGGCTATCGCGGGTTAAAAGCATAGTAGTCTCTAAAACAGTTGTCTGTGTCGTCCTGAGGCTGGGAATAATCGTTTTAGGTATAAGGCAAGGTTACCGAAGTAGCTTCTTTATGAGAACAATCAAAGGAGATGCTTGAATGAGAATGACACAAATCGTTACTACAACAAAGAAAACAGTACTTCCACTCATCCCTCGATCCAATGATATGAAGTCTACATGTTTGCTCAATGAGCTTATCAACTTAGCTAAGATGAGAATAGAGATACCCAATAAGGATACCCAATAATGAATTTTGATAATTCTAAGATCACTTTGAGACTGACCTCTTCTTAAGATAATGGAGTAAAGCCCCCAACTAATGATGAACAGGAGCGCAAAAGCAATTACGATATGACCATATCCAATAATGACGTAAGTGTCATGCATTTGGATGTCTATTGCGAATGATGGAAAAATCTGGCCGATCACCACTCCAATCAATATAAAACAGACACCTGTGATCCAAAATACTGAGTATATGTTTGGTTTTTGTGATGTGGACATGACTGATGCTTTATTAAATCAAGATATTAATCTTAATTGATATATGTACTTTCCTAACACAGGTCCGCAGAAATAATTACTTTTGCGCAAATTTTTAGCAATGGCAAAGAGAAGGCGCGCTCCTAAAAACCAAGAAGATATATTAGTTGACATCGCAGATGTTAGAGAAAATGCTCAGAGTTTTTTCGAGAAGAATCAAATGAAGGTGATCGGTTTAGCTGGATTATTGCTCCTTTTGATAGGAGGATATCTTGCTTACAAGATGTTATACCAACAGCCTAGAGAGAAGACGGCTATGACTCAGATGTTTAAGGCTGAGTATCAGTTTCAGCAAGATTCATTTGCTTTGGCGCTAGAAAGTCCTGGTGCGGAGTACCCTGGCCTCCTTGATATCATCGAAGACTACAGTGGCACAAAGGCTGCTAACCTTGCTAAATACTATGCTGGAATAAGCTATCTCAATCTTAATAGATACGAAGATGCACTTACTTACCTTAAAGGATATAGTGCAGCCGGTAATGTTACACCAATCACAAAGTTTGGTGCGATAGGAGATGCTCAGTCAGAGTTAGGAGATTTTGATTCAGCACTTTCAAGCTACCAGAAAGCTGCCTCAGGACCCGCTAATGATATGCTTACGCCGTACTATCTCCAGAAAGTTGGTCTACTGGCTAACAAACTTGGAAATAAATCAGCAGCTACAACAGCGTTTAATCGCATAACTGCAGACTTCCCTAAGTCTGAAGAAGCAATGGACGCGAACAAATACTTATCTCTACTTAAGTAACATGGGTAAGCCGGATTATAAAGCATATAGTCCTGAGTCATATCCATTAAAAGATATTGACGAGCTCAATATCGTAGTCCTTCGCACTGAGTGGAATGACGACGTCGTAGGTAAAATCCATAAGTCTTGTATTAAGACTTTGAAAGACTCGGGGATAAACAAAAAACAAATACATCAGCATACAGTGCCAGGATCTTTTGAGCTTCCTATGGGCGTTAAGATGATTCTCACGAGTACTGTAAAGGCAGATGCGATCATCTGTCTTGGTTGTGTGATCCAAGGAGAGACCAAGCACGATGATTATATCAATCATACGATCGCTCGCTCTATCAATAACCTTAACTTAGTAAGCGGCACTCCTGTCATCTTTGGCGTCTTGACTACTAATACTAAAGAACAAGCATTAGCTCGTGCAGGTGGTGAAAGAGGCGACAAAGGCCACGAATCAGCTATGGCAGCGCTAAAGATGATCAGTCTCAAAGAGCAGTTGTCTACAAAGAGTAAGAAGATTAGCTTTTAGACTTTCCTGTTATCTAAAAAAGCATACTTGCATTCTTGAGGTTTTGATATCCTATCATGACTAAGAATGCCTATCTTGATTTGAAACTATAACAATATAGACCGTGCGAATGAAAATCAATATGCTATGCGTCATCATCTTGGCGCTATTATCCTCTTTGTCCATACAAGCTCAAGATGGTTGGGAACCGCTCTTCAATGGTAAAGACTTCAACAACTTTGAACAGCTCAATGGAGAAGCCACCTATAAGGCTGAGAACGGAGAGATGGTAGGTATATCCAAACTCAATACACCGAACAGCTTTCTTGCCACCAAGAAGACTTATGGTGATTTTATACTGGAGTTTGAAGTACTGGTCGAGAATGGATTAAACTCAGGTGTACAGTTTAGAAGTGAAAGCAAAGCAGATTATTATGAAGGTCGAGTGCATGGCTATCAATGTGAGATAGAAACCAGCTCTCGTAGATGGGCTGGAGGCATCTATGATGAAGCAAGACGGGCCTGGCTATACCCCCTTTCTCGCAACAAGAAAGGGCAATATGCTTTTGTGCCTGGAGAGTGGAATCACTACCGCATAGAAGCCATACAACATGATCTAAGAACATGGATCAACGGGATACAATGTGCCAACCTAGTAGATGATATGACAGCTGAAGGGTTTATCGCTTTTCAAGTACATGGCATCGGTAAAAAAGAGCAAGAAGGCAAGACAGTTCGTTGGAGAAATATCAAAATCAAAACTACAGATCTCGAAAGCGAGAGAAAGCCTGCATCCAACTATGCTCCACAGATTAGCTATGTCAACAATACTTTGACAACTGAAGAAAAACGTAAAGGTTGGTATCTATTATGGGATGGCACATCAACAGAAGGTTGGAGAGGTGCAAAGCTTAAGTCATTTCCTGAAAAGGGGTGGAGCATGAATGATGGGGTACTAAAAGTAGAAGGTTCTGATGGCGGAGAATCAACTCATGGAGGTGATATCATCACCAAAGATGTTTATAGCAACTTTGAACTCAGTGTAGACTTTAAAATTACAAAAGGTGCTAACAGTGGCATCAAGTACTTTGTTGACCCAGAGCTAAACAAAGGATCTGGTTCTGCTATAGGGTTAGAGTTTCAAATACTGGATGACTTCTCACATGCTGACGCAGATCAAGGCAAGAATGGAAACAGAACCGTTGCCTCACTATATGACCTCATACGAGCAGAAAACTCTGATAGCTCCAGAGGTAAAAACTTCAAAGGGATAGGTAATTGGAATAATGCGCGTATCGTCGTCAAGGGAGGCAAAGTTGAGCATTGGCTGAATCATGTCAAAGTTGTCTCTTATGATCGATTCAGTCAAACATTCAAGGCATTGGTTGAAAAGAGCAAATATGAAAAGTGGCCAAAATTTGGGAGACTGCCAGAGGGCCATATCTTACTTCAAGATCATGGGAATGAGGTCAGCTTTAGAAACATAAAGATCAGAGAATTCTAAATAGAGCATAGAGTCATGAAATCTATCCCGCTCCAAATTGCACAAGCCAAACAGTACGAAGTAAAATAGCATGTTTAAATTAGATGGAAAGGTAGCTTTGATAACTGGAGGCGCTGGCGTACTCGGCAGTGCGATCTCTGAAGGCCTTGCTAAGGCAGGCGCTAAAGTTGCACTACTTGGACGCACCAAGTCAACAGTGGATCGCAAAATGAAGGAGATCAACTATGAAGGTGGAGAAGCCCTAACTCTTGTTGCAGATGTGTTAGATGCAGCACAATTAGAAAAAGTAAAGAAGAAACTTATAAAAAAGTGGGGACGACTTGACATCCTTATCAACTGTGCTGGTGGCAACATGAAAGGTGCCACTGTTATGCCAGATCAAGATTTCTTTGATGTGGACATGGAGGACTTTGACAAGGTATCCGATCTCAACTTGCAGGGCACTGTCCTTCCATGCAAGATCTTCGGCTCTATCATGGCAGATCAAAAGAAAGGGTGCATCATCAATATCTCATCTATGGCTGCAGATCGAGCTATAACGCGTGTGGTTGGCTACTCCGCTGCCAAGGCTGGTATCGACAACTTTACAAAGTGGTTGGCAGTTGAGATGGCGCATAAGTATGGCGAAGGCATAAGAATAAATGCTATCGCTCCTGGATTTTATCTGGCTGAGCAAAACAGACATCTGTTGATGAATGAAGATGGCACTTATACAGACAGAGGACAGACCATTATAAAAAGCACGCCGATGCAAAGACTGGGCAAACCTGAAGAATTAATCAGTACAGTCTTGTGGTTATGCAGTGAAGGATCGAGCTTTATCACAGGAATTGTTGTTCCTGTAGATGGTGGCTTTTCTGCATTCTCAGGTGTATAGGTCAAGCATATAGGGCTTTTTCAAATAAGCGCTACATGCTGCTGCTTATGCCTAACTTTTAGACAAAGCTACAAACGCCTTATAAAGCACTTTTGTCTTCGATCTTCTATGGTATTGATTTTCTAATTTGGGAGCATGAGCAGCCTTATTCAGTAGTCTCTTGTCAATCACTTTTTCAAAAGATACAGGCTTAAGATAAAGTCCCCAATTATTTATAATATTGTCATTCATCTTACCTACTTGATCGATATCTATAAGATCATCGGGAGCATGGATCACGAGACTTCGCTCAGGATATCTCTTTACAAAGTTCAGTATGCATAAGTTCGTTGCATCCCAAAGATTAAAGTGACGAGTTGATAAGAAAGGGAAGAATGATCGACCTGCGTTTTTACGTGTGCGGTGATCCAAAGATCTTACGCATTGAACAGGATGTCTTACTACAAAAACATAATAAGCGTCTGGCAGCACTTGATGCCATCCCTCTAAAAAGAATGGAGTTCTTGGATCCTTCCAACCATAGAAGCTATGATCATCATTGGTAAACTTACTTTTTAAAACTACTCTTGCAGCATCTTGGAATGTAGTCGTATTTGCAAGAGCATTTGCCTTAGCGCGATTAACAAAAGAAAGCTTGCTACTCAGTCTGTGCTCCTTAATCATGCGCTTATGAAAATCCACAATGGTCTGTGACTCGAAGTGTCCATATGGATTGGATAGTGCTGCTCCGATCAAGTCATCACCAAGGTACAATCCCGCTTCATGAAAGCCATGAGCAACCAAGCTGGTATGGGATCTGTGCATCCCTGCTATGATGATGGAAGAACGATCGCTCATATCGTCAGCCAAGGTAAGGATTAGCTTGTACACCAATCTTGCAAAGGACGATTATCACTCCTGAACATAGACAGATCACTTACCATCGTCGGATATATCCAAGTAGTCATCGATATAATCCATCTATCTCAACAAGGACTTATATCTTACCCACTCAAAGCAACACACATGGCAGTACTCGAGATCAACAATCTCTCCAAATCCTATGGCAAAAACAAAGCGCTGGACAGCCTCAGCATGACCATAGAAGCAGGCAATGTATATGGTATCCTAGGCCCTAATGGCAGCGGAAAGACAACAACTCTCGCTCTGATCTTAGATATACTCAAGGCAGACTCCGGGAGTTATTCTTGGTTTGGCGATAAAATGGGAGATCACTTTAGACTCAAGATTGGGTCTATACTCGAGACCCCCAACTTCTATCCATATATGAACGCTCCACAGAATCTTGAGATCGTCGCACAGATCAAGAATGTGGATAATGTCGATTATGATGCACTCCTCGAGACAGTTAATCTTGCTCATCGCAAGCGTTCTCCATTTAGGACTTACTCCTTAGGGATGAAGCAACGACTTGCGATAGCAGCAACGTTGATTGGCGATCCTGATGTATTGATCTTTGACGAACCGACCAATGGGCTGGACCCTCAAGGAATAGCAGAGGTGAGATCGATATTAAAGCGAATCTCAGGACAAGGCAATACTGTCATCATGGCCTCACACATCCTCGATGAGGTAGAGAAGATATGCTCCCATGTGGCTATCATCAAGAAAGGAAAACTATTGGCAACCGGTCCGATCGGGTCGATCCTTAACAATGATATCACAATCGAGATCGCGACATCAGATATAAGTCAACTCAAGTCAGTGTTGTCAACTAAGTCATTTGTCAAAAACATGACGGAGCTTCCAGATTGGATAGAGTGCATAGTAGATGAGCAAATAGACGTAACAGAGTTTAGCAAAGAGATGTATAACAGCGGTGTTGTGCCGACACGATTAGTCGCCAGAAAGCGACGCCTCGAGGAAGAGTTTCTTGAGATCACCAACAACGCTTAACTCCATCAACCTGAATATCATGATAAAGCTTCTAAAGTTAGAATATACCAAGTTTAAGAATCATTCGCTGATCCTCATCTTATTGATGTTGTACGCGATCTTCTCAACCATAACCATCTTTCTCGGCAAGGAGATCAAGGATTTACCTGACTTTTTACCTTCCACAGCATTCCTGTATAAGTTTCCATCGACTTGGGACTATTTAGGATTTTTGGGGAGTATGATGTCTTACTTCTTCCTTGGATTAATCGCCGTGTTTATAGTTGTTAATGAGATCACCTATAAGACTTTCAGACAGTCGATCATATCGGGCTTGACACGTAAGGAGTTCTTCTTGAGTAAGGTCTATGCGATCACAGCGATCAGCTTAGCGGCTACCATTTGGTACTTCCTAAGCGGTATGCTGATTGGCTTGACACACACCACTGGTCTTAGGATGTCTGACATCTTTGATGGCGGCTGGGTGTTACCTCGATTCTTCATCATGGTGATGGGCTACATGAGCTTAGGACTCTTGATTGGCTTCTTGATCAGGAAACCAGGTATCTCACTTTTGTTTTATCTGATCTGGGGCTTTGCGCTGGAGCCTGGTATTAAGTGGCTCTTAACCTACAAGGTCATTAATCATGGCGTAGTTCGTTTACTCCCTGTCAATGCTATGGAAGATCTCATGCCACTACCCTTTTATAGATTCGCAGACTTCATCCCTGATCAGGGACTTGAGTTTGAGTTTCTCCTGCCTTACTGGCAAGCTGGGTTGGCGAGTGTCTTCTGGATCGCGGTATTCTTACTCTTAGGCTATAGGCACTTTTCTACTAAGGATTTGTAAACGTGTGATTGGGTTCTTAAGTGCTTAGTTGCTTATGTTTCTATCTGCTCGGGTTTGTTTGTCCCTGGTCCGTATGCCCTTATGTTCGCGCTTGTTTGATTATGTAAGTCGTATTATCGCTTGACGCAAATGTTTGCATGACATACGTATGAGATTGAATTCCTTGTGTTAGTTGTATTTCTTAATTTGTGTGGATCATCTTTTACAACTTAGAAGGATATTCTAATTGAGACTTTATGAAAAGAAGCATCTGGATTATAGCACTCTTCGCTTTCGCAAATATTCTAATTGCACAGACTACCGTCTATGACATTGTCATCAAGAATGGAAAAGTCATGGATCCTGAAACCAACTTTGAAGGGATCCGCAATGTTGGTATTATAGGAGATAGAATAGCTGAAATCTCTAATCTGGACTTGCAAGGTAAAGTTATAATCAATGCTTCTAACCTTGTCGTCGCACCTGGATTCATAGATCTGCATGTGCATGGCATGACTAATAAGGCACATGCTTATCAAGTCAGAGATGGCGTCACAACCGCTTTAGAGTTAGAGGCTGGGAAGCCATTCTTGAGTGATTGGATCAAGGCTAAGTCTGGCAGTTCCATAGTCAACTTTGGCGCTACTGCTTCACACTCTACCTTACGAGCATTGGCGATGGGGCGATACAGTCATTACTTTACAGTAGCAAAAAGGATCATAGAAGCCGAAGGCATCGAAAGCTCAAACCTCAGCAAGATTACACTCAATATGGGTAGATCAGGCTATCAAGCGATGACTAAAGAAGAGATAGACAACATGCGCCCCATGCTTCAAGAAGCTCTTGAAGTAGGTGCGTTGGGTATTGGTGTTCCAGTTGGATATTATCCAGGAGCGACACACGAAGAGATATTTAGAGTATACGAGTTGGCGGCTGAGCGGCAAGCTCCTATCTTCTCACACACAAGAGGATTTGGGATGCCGGGTATCCACGAAGCCATAGCCAATGCTACAACATCAGGAGCACCACTTCATATCGTACATGCCAACAGCCTTTCGCTGGGTGAGATACAAGTCACTTTAGACATGGTAGCAGCTGCACAAGAGCGAGGACTTGATATCACAACTGAAGTGTATCCATATACGGCTGGCTCCACTTTGATAGAATCAGCACTTTTCGATTCTGATTGGCAAGAAGAACTAAGCATCACATATAACGACATCCAATGGGAAGCCACAGGAGAACGACTGACTGAAGAGACGTTTAAGAAATATCGAGAAGAAGGAGGCGTCATCATCATACACATGATGAAACCCGAGTGGCTCATCAATGGCATAAAAGATCCTCGAACTATGATTGGATCGGATGGCATGCCATATGCACCTGGCGCACATCCAAGAACGGCAGGCACTTTCTCTCGGGTATTAGGACGATACGTCAGAGAACAAAAAGTCATAGGGCTTATGGAAGCACTCAAAAAGATGACCATTATGCCCGCTCAGCGATTAGAAAACATCTCACCCATGATGCGTTACAAAGGTCGCTTACAAATTGGTGCAGATGCAGATATAACAGTTTTCAATCCTGATACGATTATCGACAAAGCAGATTTCAAGGGCTTACAATATTCTGAAGGCGTACAGCACGTGATCATCAATGGATCACTTGTAGTGACTAATCAGCAGCTGGTTCCTGATGTATATCCTGGTAAGGCTATTGTTGGGAAATATCGGAAGTAGATGGGATAGTCACTTTAATTTATGTACAACTAATCTCCATTATCAATAAAAAAATAGTTTACGTCAGAATACTCACTCCAATATTGTATACGAGAAAATCGAAGACAATGCAGTTAGCAACACCATATAGATTTAAAGGCAGCTTCAATTATTATGGCGTGCATATTCTCTTCTTACTCTTTATCATTCCTTTGATCCAATGCAATGCTCAAGAACCAGATGAAATAAAAAGAGAACAAGTGACCTTCATGAGCGAAGGCGTAATTCTTGCAGGTACAATCTATACGCCTAAACATCCTCATGCCGCCGTTGTCATTGTTCATGGATCGGATCAAGTACCTCGAGAATCAGCGTTTGCAGAACGATTAGCTAAACAGAATATAACGGTGTTCACTTACGACAAACGTGGCGTTGGCAAATCAGGTGGCGTCTACGCAGGCCCAGAAGTTGGGACGAATAACATCGACACAACTAATCTAACGCTACTCGCTAA
>CALIHL010000190.1 GCA_938022935.1 uncultured Saprospiraceae bacterium | reverse complement strand
TCTGTATAGAGTAGTAGTCAGTAAAGCCTTCGACCTTTCCTCTTTCGTCAAATTGTCGCTCACCAACGACATCAGTAAGATGCCAACTGGCATTGCGAAATGCATAATCCCAATGATCGAAGCCTTTAGCTTTCTTGGGTTTATAGTTCGCTATATCATAGCTTTTGAAGAAGTCTTTTGGGTTAACTTTCTCATCCCAATTAGCTCGATTAAAGACGTCGTTTCTTTGATCGAAGCGCTCAAAATCATGATTGATCTTAAAATTTTCATCAAGATATGTAGCAGCATCTTTCTCGATTCTTCTCATAACTCTTCTTGTTCGATTTGAGAAGACACCATTGATCTATTGTTCCAAATTATAGTACACCATCATTTACTAACTTATGAGCGTGATCTACTGCTCTTGCGGTTAGTGCCATGTAAGTGATACTTGGGTTCTGCGTGGCAGAGCTCGTCATACAAGATCCATCAGTGATGAAGACATTAGGTACTTCATGCATCTGATTCCACTTGTTTAGTACACTCGTTTTAGGATCTCTTCCCATGCGAGCAGTGCCCATCTCATGGATAGCAGCTCCAGGTGCTGTGGCTTCGTTGTGCGACTGGATATTAGTACATCCAGCGGCCTCTAACATTTCTTCAGCACATGTCACACCGTCTTTTCGTAAGGCATGCTCATTGTCTCTGAGCTTTGCATCAAAAGTGATGATCGGCATACCATGCTTATCCTTCTTCTCAAAGTTCAAGAACATGCGGTTCTCATGATAAGGAAGCAACTCGCCAAAGCATGTCATAGCAACATGGTATGGGCCTGGTTCAAATATCTTTTCTTTAAGATCTGTACCGACAGCACCCGCCACTACATTTGGGCCTCGACTGGCTTGACCTTGATATCCAAAGCCTCTGAGATAGTCAGAGCGTTTTGATTCTTTATCAATATTCCTAAAACGAGGGATGTAGAATCCTCCGGGCTTTCTTCCCTTATAGTACTTGTCTGTGAATCCAGGCATCGTACCTGAGACACCCATACCATAATGGTGGTCCATCATGTTATGACCGACTTCTCCACTGCCATTGCCAAGTCCATCTGGGAAAGTCTCTGATCTGCTATTAAGTAAGATGGCTGTCGTTCCTACTGTACTTGCATTGCAGAAGATGATGCGTGCAGTAAATTCTTCTTCAACACCCGTTTCGGCATTGACAACTCTTACGCCTGTTGCTTTGCCTGTCTTCTTATCATAGTTGATCTCAGCGACGATGCTATCGGGTACTATAGTTAAGTTGCCAGTAGCTTCCGCCACTGGTAGAGAGGCTGATAGACTGCTATAGTATGCACCATATGGACATCCTCTGACACACATGCTTCTACTTTGACATTGCCCTCGTGTTCCTTTATGTACATTAGGATCGTATGACGTTAAGTTAGCAACTCTTCCTGGCGTGATGACACGTTTAGGATACTTCTTCATTACTGACTCACGCATGTGTTGCTCTACGCAATTGAGCTTGAAGGGTGGTAAAAATTTGCCATCAGGCACTTGATGTAAGCCCTCGGCTTGTCCACTTACGCCAACAAAGGTCTCAGCATAATCATACCACGGAGCGATGTCTTTGTAACGGATCGGCCAGTCGACGGCAATGCCTTCTTTAGCATTTGCTTCAAAGTCAAGATCACTCCATCTGTAGCAATGTCTGCCCCACATGATCGATCTGCCTCCTACATGATGGCCTCTGATCCAGTCAAATCGTTCTATCTCATCATATGGATATTCGTCATCCTTATTGATAAAGTGCTTGTGATCTTCCTTCACCCACCAGTGCAATCTGTTTTGCTTGAAGTAGTGCTTTGCTATCTCTTCCGCCGTAACTAAGTTCTGATTAGGAAGCTCCCATGGATCCATACTTGCAGTAGGGTAGTCGCCATGCTTTTGCATCGGTCCACGCTCTAATACCACTGTCTTATATCCCAGCTTGCACAGCTCCATCGCTGCAAATCCTCCACTGATGCCTGATCCTACAACGATCGCATCAAATGCGTTTTCGTTTTCTCCTCTTATTGTAAAATTCATATTGCCCATGCTTTTCCGCCTGCTTCCTCAAGAGAAATGCAAGATTCATAATTACCCGGTATAGGTAGATAGTTTAGATAGTTAGTACCGATCTCCTCGGTTGATAAATAGTAGGCAACGGCTTGCTGTTTCACAGCGAGGTATGCGTCTTTGACGTTTTTCATACCAGCGGATTGGTCCGTCTCAAGCGACTTTAGAAGCTCAAGCGTATCTCCACCATTATTGATGTGCGCCGCTAATGCCTCAAATCCTTTTCTGTAAGATGACTGCTGTTCTCCTTTATAGACCTTGCCGACCATCTGGTCGATGATGTTATGCACACCAACATCTGTCGCCGAAGGACTATCTGTCTGAGGGATGATTGTGTCCACTACTTTCTTAAGTAGCGTAAACTCATCTCCCGAGAAGAATGATAATTGATCGACAGCCTCTGCCATAGTATCTGGTTTGCAGCCAGATATCAGAGTAGACATAAGTGGCGCTCCAACTGCGGCACCGGTTATGTATGCTGTATATTTTAGTATTTGCCTTCTTTCCATACGCTAATCTATGGCTTTAAGATATGAATGTTCAAGCAATAATAGAGCACTTAGGATATTCAAATTCATATGCCTAATTTGTCATCATAGATTAACTAACTATTTAAAATTACTGTTATGGCTGAAAATTGGTGGATGTTTTTTGTTGCAGCTCTTATCCCGTGGCTGTTGGGTTTTTATGGTACGGCAATATGGGATTTGGAAAAAAATGGATGAATGTTAATGGCTTCATCGAGGAGGATCTCGAAGGGGCTAATATGGGATTGATCTTTGGGCTTTCTTTTCTCTTTAGTGCGTTTATTGCATTTGCCTTGAGCGGTATCGTGGTACATCAGACTGCAGTCTTTCAGATGATGATGCCTGAAGTGATGGAAGCTGGGAGTGCTGCAGAGGGACAGTTCGGCGAACTCATGGCCCAATATGGAGGTAACTTTAGAGATTTTAAACATGGGGCTTTACATGGAGCAATTATAACCGTCTTTTTTGTCTTTCCATTGATTGCGATCAACGCCTTATTTGAAAGACGAGGATGGGGGTATATCATGATTCATACTGGCTATTGGCTGGTCAGTCTATGTCTGATGGGAGGACTGCTTTGTCAGACTTTGATTTATTAGAATTGACTTAGGCTTTCGCCAAATACAACATCGCTTTTTATAGAAGAGATGACTTTTGAAACCTATCTTGGTTTACGAAAGAATAGATAAATGGATAAATTAGAATGTGACTACCTCATCGTAGGTAGTGGTGCTGTAGGTATGGCTTTTGCCGATGTGTTGTTAGAAGAAACTGATGCTACGATGGTGATTGTTGATAGATACGAAAAGCCAGGGGGGCATTGGAATGTTGCTTATCCTTTTGTAACCCTCCATCAACCATCAGAATTCTATGGTGTAAGCTCTAAGGAGCTAAGCAAGGGGCGCAAGGATCAGGTTGGTCTAAACAAAGGACTTAGTGAGTTGGCTTCTGGCGCAGAAGTAAGTGCTTACTTTGATGACGTGATGAAGCATCAGTTTTTGCCCAGTGGTCGCGTCCGTTATTTTCCAATGTGTGACTACCAAGGAGATGGAACATTTGTCTCGTTGATATCAGGAGAAAAGAAAATGGTAGCGGCTAAAAAGGTCGTAGATGCTACTTACTTAAAGACTACGGTTCCTTCTACACATACACCTAACTTTACAATTGACGAAGGCGTCACTTTTATGGCGCTCAATGATCTTCCTAAGATAGCCGAACCACCAGTAGGTTACGTCATTGTTGGTGGAGGTAAGACTGGTATAGATGCTTGTCTGTGGTTGTTAGCGCAAAGCGTTCACCCTGATAAGATTACATGGATTGTCTCCAGAGATGCCTGGCTGCTCGATCGGGAAACCACCCAACCGGATGTCGCCTTTTTTGAAAAAACAATGGGCAACCAGGCTGCTCAATTTGAAGCGCTGGCCAGTGCGACTTCTGTCTCAGATCTCTTTGATAAATTAGAGTCTTCTGGTGTCTTGGTTCGCATAGATAAGACAGTGAAACCTACGATGTTTCATGGTGCGACTATTAACCAAGCAGAGTTAGAAGAACTTAGAAAGATAAAGAATGTAGTAAGAAAAGGAAGGGTAAGTCACATATCTAAAACCGAGATTGTATTGGCACAAGGTACAGTATCGACCTCAGTAGATCATATTCATGTTGACTGCAGTGCAAGTGCTATTTCTAATCTTGAGATAAAGCCAATCTTCGCTGGAGATACGATCACACCTCAGACCGTTCGCTCATATCAACCAGTGTTTAGTGCAGCTTTCATCGCCCACATAGAGGCCTCCCAAGATGATATAGATAAAAAGAATGAACTTTGCCAAGTTGTACCATTGCCTAATCATGATACTGATTGGATTCGCATGATAAAGGTCATGATGATGAATCAGTTCAATTGGGGCCAAGACAAACAACTTAGAAAGTGGCTGTACAATAATCGCTTAGATGGCTTCAGTAAGATCGTCGGTGATCTGGATAGAACAGATGAAGTCAAAGTGGCCATCATGAAGCGGATAAAAGAGAGTGCTATGCCCGCGATGATGAACCTTATGAAGTTGGAAGCAGAGTTGGATACGGTAGAAGCAAACGCCTAAGCAATTAGAAACTTAGGCATATACGTACGACTCTCTACTCTGGATATATCTCCACAACTAGCTCAATCTCTACAGCTTGACCACGAGGAAGTGAAGCCACACCAATGGCCGCTCGAGCATGCCTGCCTCTATCGCCGAACACTTCAACCATGAGATCTGAAAAGCCATTAATGACTTTGGGCTGATCGATGAAGTTGGGATCGGAGTTGACCATTCCAAGTACTTTGACTATTCTTTTCACTCTGTTTAAGTCGCCAAGCATAGCTTTTAATACAGACAGTTGATTGATGGCTGTTAATCTTGCTCCTTCATATCCCTGTTTGATGGTAAGTCCGCCTCCTATCTTTCCAGTGATCTCAGTGCCATCAGCATAACGTGGTCCTTTACCTGCTAAGAAGATTAAGTTGCCAGTTTGTACGCCGTTGACATAGTTGGCTACGGGACTGGGTGGAGTAGGGAGGGTGATGTTGAGTTGTTTTAGCTTTAACTCTGGGTTATAACTGGCCTCAGGAGCATCAACTACTTGACCACCGTTTACATGAGTACTTTTACACCCAGTAAGGATCATCAATAAGATTATGGAAGATATAACAGCTGTGATTTTATTCATAAGTGTTGGTTTAAATCTATAACTAGTGCATCTGGTTGCAGTAGTATCATATGAGATCAAAAGATAGATAAATCATGAACTATTCTTGGGTTTTGACATAAAAAAAGAGAGCATCTATATCCGAAATGCTCTCTTTCTAAAAATAATATGTGAGTTTATTTTGCCATCGCTTTTTTTATGAAGCCAATGATAGCCATTACGATTCCGCCTCCGACGCCTCCGCCTGCAACTGAACCAAGGATGCTAGTTATGTCCATACTTCCACTTGCTGCAGCTGCGCCAAGACTTGGTGCAAGCATGCCGATGACCTGGCCGCCAAGTCCTCCGCCAGCTATACCTGCTACAGAGTTCCATAATGTTCCTAAAGAACTTCCTTTCATTAATGAGCCTGCAAGATTACCTCCTGCAGCGCCGCTTAGTAGTTGAATAATTAGTGCCAACATAGTTATTTGTTTTGTTAGTTTAAGCCAATATATTAAAATTATCTGCCATGTAGCCATTTGGCCAACATTAATATCACGGCTTGTGGGTTTGGCCGTATAAAGATGTAGCGAGAGCTTCTTCGTGATGAGTTTGTTATTCTTTACTTGTATCCTATTATCTATACCTTTGGCCTGCTATGTTCAACATCCTATTTTTTGCTATTATCGCTGTCTTCGTTGCGATGCTATTTCTCAATATCTACTTCAGAGTTAAGGTGTTTGGAGTGTACAAATACCTCGTGCAAAACAAAGTAGAGTTTGGAGTATCTCACTTTCTCAATGAAGAGAAGATGAATAAAGAAGTGATATCACGTTATCCTCAACATGAGGAGCAAATCAGAAAGTTTGTTGCATTGATCAGACGGTCCGTGACGATGGCCAGTGTATTGATCGTCCTTATACTAAGCATAGGCTATCTCCTGATGAAGTTCAGATAAAGTGAAGAAGGGAGATTATACTTTGCTCTTTTTCGATTGGCTGGCGGCACTGGCTGCGTGGCTTCTTTTCTTTTTCTATCGCAAGAAGGTAGAGCAACCTCAGATATCCAACGAAGAGATATTACAAGATGATAGATTACTCATAGGGCTGCTGATTATTCCAATGGCGTGGCTACTCTTATGGAGTTTCTTTGGGCTCTATAGAAGAGTATATCGAAAGTCGCGACTTCAAGTGATGAACCTCACTGTTGGTGGAACGCTCTTAGGAGCACTTGGCCTACTTTTTACTGTAATCCGAGATGATACAGCCTTATCCTTGATCACATATCTGAGATCATTTGTCGTAGTATTCTTTATTCATGCTGGACTATTTTCAATAGTACGCTTACTTCTGCTTTCATTCTTTAAGTGGCAACTCATCAGTGGGCATGTAAACTTTAAAGGCCTCATAGCTACTGACACGACTCAAGCCAAAATACCTCAGATGAGATTTACGACGGTTGAGCAGGTGGTCGCACTCAGTGATGTGAGGAAGCACAGATTTTCACAAGATGTAAAATCAATAGCACTGATTAGTGATAACAAAAAAGCTGTTAATCAACTGACTCCATATCTCGTTGGGACATCGATGGGGCGAGATGTATTTGTAGGAGAAGATACTTTAGCGTTGTTGGACTATGATTATAAAGGCACTCCCTTCCTACGAGACAATTATGTAGCACTCCAGACTCATCCTCTTTGGGCATGGCAACGAAATGGTAAGAGGTGCATAGATGTGCTGGTTTCTCTTTTGATGATTGTAGTTTTGAGTCCCGTTTTTCTTTGGCTATATATAAAAGTGAAGTCGTCGTCAGAAGGTCCGATACTTTTCAAGCAAGAGCGGTTAGGTCAGTATGGATTGCCTTTTCTAATTTACAAGTATCGATCAATGTATGAGGATGCAGAGAAAGACGGCCCTGCCTTAGCGATAGATGAAGATGATCGATGTACGCCTTTCGGCAAATGGATGCGCACTTGGCGGCTTGATGAACTGCCACAATTTTTCAATGTGTTGAAAGGAGATATGTCCTTAGTTGGACCTCGGCCTGAAAGAGCATATTTTGCCGAAAAATTATTAGAACAAAATTCTAAATACGCTTTACTATGGCAAGTGAAACCAGGCATCACGTCTTGGGGGATGATCAAGTTCGGTTATGCTTCTGATCTTAGTGAGATGCTTAAGCGCTTTAGATACGACTTGCTCTATGTCGAGCGCATGTCTCTATTGTTAGATTTTAGAATAATCTATTATACCATCATCGTGCTTTGGCAAGGTAGAGGTAGGTAAGAAAAAGGCTCCATAACAATTAGTTATAGAGCCTCTCTTTTACTTCTTATTGAGTCCAATTAGAACTCTCCGCCACCGCCTTCAAATTCTCCACCTGAAGGTCTGCCACCTCTTTTCTTTTTCTGATTGATCCGATAGTTAAAAGAAAGTGTAGCTGTACGAGCTCTCCATCTGAACTCACTTTCTCTATAAAAGTTTTCTCCTATTGTGACTCCTTTTCTTCTTCTACTATTGAATACATCTCTTACACTAAGTGTCAGTGTTCCTGACTTGCCCATGACATCTTTACTCCAACCGATGTCAAGGCTAGCAATAGCATTAGAGCTACCTTGTACGGTCTCTCTTGGTGCTCTATAATTAAACCTTAATTGTAAGTCCGACCCTTTCCAAAATGTAAATCTTGTTGTCCATCTAGTATTCCAAGTTGAAGTATTACTTTGGAAGCTGTTGTCAACATTTTGGCCATTGACTTTTTGCTTGAAGAAGTTGGCACTACCATTAAGACGCAACCACTTGAGTCCACTATACTGCATAGTCAACTCTACACCGTAGTCGTCCCCTGTTGCTAAGTTCTGTGGTATGCGGTTAGTTGTTCCATCATCATTAAATAATAGTATACGCTGGATCACATCTTTAGTGTGTCTATAGAATACACCTCCACTGATGGTTAGGTCGTCAGCATACTTTATGTAGTTGATCTCATAAGAATCTGTAAATTCTGGATCAAGATTAGGATTGCCACTAAATGTGTTTCTACTATCACTAAAAGTGAAGAAAGGGTTCAGATCCCAAAACCTTGGTCTTCTGATTCTTCTACTGTAGTTTGTTTGAACTGTAGATCCTTCTGTTATTTCGTAATTGAAAAATGCGCTCGGGAAGAAATTGAAATAGTTTCTATCGTTAACCTCATTGGTTTCCAAAAGCTCTGTAAGTATGTCAGAGTACTCACTTCTTAAGCCAAACTGATAGCTAAACTTGCTCGCTTTATTGCCATAGATAGAGTAGACAGCGTGTACATTCTCATCGTAGTTAAAGTTGTTAGACAGTCCAGCAAGTTTTTGGAAGGTTCCATCTTCTTTTTGCTCTACGAGATAGTCATTGTTAATGCCTCTTAGTGAGCTTCTTGCCCCAATCTCAAACTTACCATCTTTTCCAATTGGTTTGTTGAAGTCTAATTGAAAAAGCCATTGTTTATTAGATTCTTCATTGCCTGAGCGTTGGACTAAGTCAGGTATCTCATCACCAACAAAGACATCACTTTGTTCTAAAAAGTCCGAACCTTCATCTTCTATATTGTCTTGATATTGTACAGTTGCTTCTAAAGTGTGCTTACGTGAGCTAAATTCTCTTTTATAATTTACGCTGTATTCAAGATTGCTCTCATCTTCTCTTTCGTCATCAGTTCTGAGGGTCGATAAAAGTAAGTTGCTTGGAAAGTTGTTGAGATAATCTTTGTACTCTACAGATCCAAAGTTGTCCTCATCAGATCTTCTATATAAGAAAGCACCAGTCAGTGTTTCTTTATCCGACTTGAGATAGTCTATGCCAAATCTTATACTATTGGACACACTGGAGCGCTCGTTGTTTCTTATTGTCTCTTGAAAGAATGTTTCGCTTCCACGCTGTTGCTCTAAGAAAGATCTTCCGTTACCTGGTCCCGTTCTGCGTCTTAGACCATAATTAGCAAACCAGTTCACTTTGCCTTTTCTATAGTTTAAGTTAGCGCCGAGACCTGCTTGCTCTGGATATCCTGCTGATACGTCAAACGAACCGTTGAACCCACTTCCTTTGTCTTTCTTAAGTACGATGTTGATGATACCTGCCATCCCTTCTGCCTCATAGCGCGCAGATGGATTGGTGATCACTTCTACAGATGATATCAAGTTAGCTGGGATAGAACGCAAGCCATTCGCATTGTCTTGGTTCGCAAGCCCTGAAGGTTTGCCATCGATCAAGATTCTTACACCTTCGCTTCCTCTTAAGCTGACTGCGCCTTCGATATCAACAGTTACTGAAGGTACATTGTCTAGGATGTCTTGAGCAGAACCGCCTTGATTAGCAAGGTCTTTTCCTACATTGAACACTCTTTTATCGAGTGAAAACTGAGTCTCACTTTTTTCTGCTCGAATCTCGATATTATCCAATGCTATACCTGATATGGCAAGATTGATTGTACCAAGGTCAATGCTTGGATTACCAGCTTTGATCGCTTCTCTATCCAGAACGACATCAATTGTTTGTGCTTCATAAGATATATACTCAAGGATCGCATACATCTGTCCGACCTTTGCTTTTATAGCAAAGGTCCCATCTGGCTCTGTCAAGCCTCCTGTGATCAACGAAGAATCCTTCTTGCTAAATATTGAGATAGTTGCAAACTCAAGTGGTGTTTGACTCTCTGCATCTAGGACTAATCCTTTGACAGTGATTTCTGGAGCGCCAGCTCTGCCTCCAGAACGCCCTCCTCTTTGAGCGGATAGCGAAGTAATGAAGAGTGTGAATGCAAGCATCAAAACGCTCTTTCTATACAATGGGGGGAATATCAAGTTCATAGTTATTATAGTATGAGTATTATAACTGCAAAGTTGAATCTATGTTGACAGCTGAACCTCATATTTCTGTGAACAACATAAATGAACCGTTCTACGCTAAGATTATCAAAAAACCTATCTGAATCGCCGTTGAACGTACGACTTTCGACTTTGACAGATGATCTATCATTGAAAGGAAGGACATTATTATATTTGATACAATGAGTCAATCTCAATTCATCAATAAGCCCCAAAGACAAAACCTCTGGATAGAAGTAGGCATCCTTGTTTTAATAGCTCTGGCTTTCTTTTTTGGTACCTCACTGACCAGAGGAGGGTTTGAGACAGAAGGAACAGGATATGTGTTTAACTGGACTCGGCTCGTCTTCTTATTCAATTATCTTTTAGCGGCATTAGTCATTAACTATGTCTTGCTCCCTAAGTATTATTATATAGGGAAGTACATACACTTTGCTATAGGTATAGTTGTGGTGATAGTAGGTAGTGTGTTGATCGAAGAGTTGGTGTTGGAAAAGATATTTTTTCCTGACACCAGAGGATCTCGGTTTACAGGTGTTTTCTTCAACTTTATCAGAATGATCCCGATGATTATGCTATTTGTCGGATTTAAGTTCGCTTGGGATGCTCAGCGCAAGGAGCGAGAATTATCCCATCTCAAAGAAGCGATCAATGATAGCCAACTTCAGTTTTTGAAGTCTCAGATTAATCCTCACTTCTTGTTTAATAGTCTAAACAATCTTTACTCTTATGCTTTAGAGCAGTCTGACAAAACACCGGGTATCATACTCGAGCTGTCTTCTTTGCTAAGATATATGCTCTACGACTGTCGCGAGTCTTATGTGCCTTTGGACAAAGAGGCAAAGTATATTGATGATTTTGTAAAACTGCAAAGCTTGCAGATTGAAGATAGAGGAGATGTATCATTTACCTCGAGTGGTGACTTTAAAGAATCGATGATAGCACCGCTGATCCTGATTGTCTTTATAGAAAACTGCTTCAAGCATAGTACGTCAAGTCAAAGTGATAAAATCAAGATCAATATAGATCTAAGCCTTCAAGGGGATGTAGTTCGTCTCAAATGCCAAAATACCCACGCTAAAACTTCCAATACGGATAACCTAACACAAGGGATAGGACTTGAGAATGTAAAGACCCGATTGGAGCTTTTGTATCCAGACAAGTATGACCTTAGGATCAATGATTCAGAAGACGTTTATACAGTTGACCTAAAGATAAATATCGTATCATAGTCTCATGGATACCACTTGTATCATCGTAGAAGATCAACCACCAGCACAGCGTGTGCTTGAGAAATACATCAAAGACTTTGGAAGTCTCAAGTTATTGGCTGTGTTCTCAGATGCCATTAAGGCATTGGCGTTTCTCAAGACTGAAGATGTTGATATTATATTCCTGGATGTTCACTTACCCAAATTATCGGGTATAGAGTTTCTCAAGATATCTAACAAGCAGCCGCACCCGAAAGTCATACTAACCACTGCGTTTTCTGATTATGCGTTGGAAGGATATGAGCTGGATATCGTTGATTATCTCTTGAAGCCTTTCTCATTTGAGCGATTTATTAAAGCGGTATCCAAGGCAACTGCGTTACTTTCCTCAGATAACAGAAGTGCTACTCCTGAAGATGGTCTGAGACACTCGGATCAAGAGGCATCCGCGAAGCATATATTTATCAAGTCAGGAAGTGAATACCTCAATATCCATCTCGATCACATTAACTACATCAACTCAGATGGTGACTATACTATGGTCTATTTAAGAGACAAGAAGCACTTGGTTGCTCATCCATTGAGGTATTGGTTAGAGATACTGCCTAGTCATCAGTTTTGCCAAGTACACAAGTCTTACATCATCAATATCCAGGCTGTATCTAAAGTCACTGGTGGTCAAGTCTACCTTGGAGATGTTACTTTGCCTGTAGGCAGGACTTATAAGGAGGCTTTTGCAGAGCGATTTCTCAAATAATAGGATCAGTCTTCCGAACCATTAAGGCCATTGAGAAGGGTAGTTGCACCTGTTGGCATGCATTTTGTATTATGATTAATCGTAATATGAAAACTACTCAATAAAGTGCGGTTTTCTTAGAATGCATGATCTATCATGAGGAATTATCTTTTTAGCATCGCAACACACTTAATCTTACTTCTACTCTTGTTAGGGTTGTCGTTTACGACAATTAAGAACAAACCAGAACAAGAGGTCAAGCAAGTGATTTTGGTTGACTTTAGTCACCAAGAGGCGATTAAGGAAACTGCACCAACGACTAAACGTCCTGCTAAAAAAGCAAAGAAGCAACGTTCAGCCGCTCCATCCCCCCAGAAGGCGCGTAAAGCTGAAAGTAAAGCAACTAAGACCCCAACGAAAGCCCTGCGTACATCCCAAAAACCAGCAGAAACATCTAAGGTCTTGGACGAAAAGTCAAGTGTTGTTAAGAAGGTAATTCCTCGTAATGATCCTAAACCTACGAAAGAAGAGTTAGCTAAGGCAGAAAGAGAAAAGAAGAAAGCGGAGAAGCGATCTCATTTTTCGTCTCTTTTGTCGAAAGCAAAGAATAAAACTGCAGCTGAAACTGATCAGCCCGAGACGAAAGAGGAAGTATCTGGTGTAAAAACCAGTACTTCATCTTCAAGCAGTAATAACAAAAACATCCAAGGCGTCCTTGGAAACAGAAAGGTGCTTAAGTCACCTTCTATCACAGACAAGTCACAAAAGAAAGGTAGAGTAGTTGTTAAAATCTGCGTAGGCTCAGATGGTAAAGTACTATCATCAAAGTATACGATGATGGGCAGCACGACAAGTGACTCTTACCTTATTGGCTTAGCAGAAAAAGGAGCAAAGCAATACTTGTTTTCTTCTTCCTCTAATCCCAAGGAGTGTGGCAATGTTGTGATTGAGTTTCAGTTGAAGTAAGAGGCCTTCTTTACTTCCGTATCCGCGACCTTCTAATTGTTATCGTGCTTACTTCTTACTGAAGAAAATAAAAGCAACCCCCACAACAACAAACGGCACGCTCAACAACTGTCCCATATTGAGGTGTAATCCAGCTTCCCAACTGACTTGATCGATCTTTGTAAACTCGATCAAGAATCTTGCTATAAAGACAAGTGTAACAACCCAGCCAAAGATTTTTCCTTTGTATTGCAAAATCTCCTGACGTCTACTATACATCACTAAGAATATAATCAGATATACAACCGCCTCATACAACTGAGAAGGATGTCTTACGAAGTCATCCACAGCTGTAAAGACAACGCCCCATGATTGATCAGTCGGTTCGCCTATGATCTCAGAGTTAAAGAAGTTGCCGACTCGTATGAAGCAACCAGCCAATGGAGCCACTAGTGCAACTAGGTCCAAGAGAGATATAAAAGAGATATTCTTTCTAATCGATAAAATGAACAAGGAGATCAACATTCCGATAATGCCGCCGTGGCTTGCTAATCCAAGAAATCCTGTAAATATCCAAGAGCCATCTGGTTGCTGTTGTATCGGGAGTAACATCTCTATTGGATGTTCGAGGAAGTATATTGGATCGTAGAATAAACAATGTCCCAAACGCGCACCAATGACTATACCTGCTATCAGATAGATAGCGAGCGACTCCACTGGTAACGTGTGATATTGTTTGTCACTTTCTAAAACCTTTGTTAGAAAGTGTCCGCTCAAGAAGATGCCAAAACCAAAGAGTAGACTGTAGTATCGTATACCGATAGTGTCTGTTAATTGCAGGGCATAGGGATCTATGCTCCAGTGCAGAACTGGAGTAATCATAAGCGTGTATTTTCTAATTATTAGGTTACATGCCTTGGCAGCAAACGACTTGTAACATCAGTATGAATAGAGCCGACATCTGAAGTGATAATTTGGATTGATATACAGCTGTTGGAGCTGCATGTTGTATGGCCAAAATGATGTCCTGCTCACTGATGCCATCAAGCTGATTATAGACTTTTATAGTCTTCCAACTGTTGTTGAGTTTTCTCAGATTCATACTTCCATACTTTTATAGACTTTGGTCAATCTCTTTTTGATGCGGTTGATTTTAGAGCTGACATTAGTTGTAGTCAGAGATAGTATATCACCAATCTCGTTGTACTTGTATCCTTCTATGTATAGTATCATGATCGCTTTGTCAAGTGACTCTAATTGGGCCATCATGTTATACAGCATCTGGATGTCATCATCACCATAAAGAGCAACTTTAGTAAGAGGTCGCTCTGTAATTTCATCAAGCCCAGTGATGCTTAGTTTTTGCTGATCCCTTTTTCTTTTGAGTAGGGTGTTCAGGCTTAGTTTGTAGACCCAAGTATTGATGGATGAAGCCCCTGAGAAGCTTTCATATGACCGCCACAGTTGGATCATGATGTCCTGCCGCGCATCTTTTTTATCGTGGATGTCAGAACAGAATACTGCGCAAAGACTATTGATCGTACCGGCAGACGCCTGAACTAACTCAATAAATGCTGATTCCTTTGCCGATCTCTTTTTCATGATATACTAAACGCTATAAAATCGACTGTCCAACCTTTCTAGTTATAGACAGTCACTATATAGTTAGTACCAAGTTAGACAGCTTTTGTCACAGTGCTATGAGAATTAATACGAGAAGCCCAGAAAATACTACGAATGTTAGCTTAGGCCTTAGTCTGTTGCTTCTTATAGAGGAGGCTCATCAGCAATCCTCCTAACATCATCAAGCATCCCAACCAAACCAAGTTGATACCTGGGAAGATGTTAGACTCTACGATGAGAATGTCAGAGCGTGGTACATCATTAGCAATCAGCAACTCAATCTCATCATGAGTCCTATCATCCTGAGCGAGTCTAAATGTCATCTGCTGCGTCTCTGGATCTATGTTAGAAAACCTGATATGCAAGCCAGACTTTGGTTCATAATCCTTGATGCTAAACTGTTGCGCATTGCGCAAGATGAAGACTGGTTTTTGAGTAAGTTCGTTTCCTTCAGGTGTTGTTATATTTAAGATACCAGCGATAGCGATATCGCCTTCTTGTGCCTGGTAATTCTCATAGTTGCCACTTCTATCAAATCCTTGAAGTGTGATCTTGTAACCCTTCCAGTTTGCAGTGCCTTGGTTTTCTAATTGGATGTCATGATAATCAAGCTTGTCCTCTTCTGTGAAGATCTTAGAAAAAGAAGAGTCAGGCACTTTGATCTTGATGCCGAGTTCATCTATAACCTCTGGGATCTGAAAGACCAGTGCGTTTTTCAAGGCCAGTCCTGGCACAACTCTTTTGACTTCTCCTGTTCTTTTAATAGTGATGTCTATTGGGATGCCGACGGTTAAGTCATAAGATGATGAGTCGTTATGGTCTCCACTTTCAAAATTATAATTATACACTGGTTCTTGAACTTCGTAGGTGTATTTTTCTTCGTCTATGATCGTACCTATGTTGACGATATGTGACAAGTATTTTAGAGAGTCTTCTACACGCTTCAGCTCTTCTATATCTCTTACATGACCAGGAGGTGAAGCTGCTGTAAATACATCGTATGTCCAATTGCGATTATTGCCCGGGTTGTCAGCAGCAATCTTGGTCATCTCCTTGTTGTATAGTGATGATGGGTATGATGTGAAGCTTTCGATTATTTCGTTGTCACTATTGACTTTCGAAAATGCCAATTCATAATAACGCATATTGTCAATCAGCGTATCGCCTTTATAATTGATCCAATAGTCTGTAGTTGGAAAGGGTTGGTCTTTCAAAAGCACGATTGCTCTATCTTCGGCTTGTCCATCTGCAAAATCACTTTGTAAAAAGCGCGCAGCTGTGATGGTCTTTTGGTTTAGTCCACTGAACATGATACCCAATATCAATACCCCAAAGCCTATGTGGGATAAGGCGGCGCCCGATAACTTTAAGTTACCTTTTATAAAAGACACGATATATGTGCCATTGGCAATTATGGTAAACAGTCCAGCAAATAAGAATACATAGTGTTGCCAAGTATACGTATCAATCACTTGACCTAATAAGAAGGTAAGTATCGCACTGATGGCCAGCACTCCAATTAAGTATTTGCTGAATTTTGACTTGTAGTTATTCCAATTAGCAGCATGATATCTGAGTAAGATTGCCGTGCCAGCAAGAAGCCCCATAAAGATGCCGATCCATATCTGAAATTTGTTATGGTGAACCATCGGATCGTCTATGGCTAGCGGTGTATAGAACTCATCAAAAAGTTCGGCAACCTTATTGTAAACAGGTAAGGATGTGCTTCCTGTCATCAGTACACCAGAGAAGAACAACACCAGAGCTCCAACGAACATCCAAAACTCTCTGCTGTATATGTTTTCTTCATTTGGCTTGACCGGTATCGTCTTATGACGCGTGAAGTACTTGTATAGTCCAAGAGCCGCAAAGAAGACGATAAAAGATGCCAACTGCGTCTCAAGTCCCATAGTCGTAAATGCATGAACCGATGTATCTCCAAGGATGCCACTTCTTGTTAAGAAAGTAGAGTAGAGGATCATGATAAACGCCAAGAGATAATATGCATAAGTGCTCTTGATCGAGTACTTGGTGCTCTTTGCAATGAGGTTGGTGTGTATACCTGCAAGCAAAATCAACCAAGGCACCAAGGATGTATTTTCTACTGGATCCCACGCCCAGTAACCACCAAAGGTTAGTGCTTCGTAAGCCCATGCTGCGCCCATCAATATCCCAAGACCTAAGATGAAAGCACTAAAGAGTCCCCACTTGAGTAAAGGCTGCAATATCTCAGTGTGCTTATCCGAAGACAGCCCAGCAACGGCCATGCTGAAAGGGATAGATACACTTGCAAATCCCAAAAACAGCACTGGTGGATGAATCGTCATCCAGTAATTCTGCAACAATGGATTAAGTCCTCGACCTTCTATCTGTGTGAGGTAGTCTGCTCTAGTAAATATTGGGGCTTCGAGATAAACGTCTCTAACCAAGATGAACGGATTGCTCCCGATCTTAAAATCGTCCTCGACAAATGGAATATAAACACCTAAGAGCATGCTTGTCAAGAAGACTTGTATCAAAGCGAGCGTCACCATCGTCGGTGCTGTCCATGACTTCCCTTTGGCGATAAAGATCCAACCTAAGATCACATGCCAGAACATCCACAGGAGGAAACTCCCTTCTTGATCAGCCCAAAAGGCTGCAAGAAGGTATTTCATCTGAGAAGAATCAGAAACTGTCCGATAGACGTAGTCATATTCGTAGTAGTGCGACACCATTGCATAAAGCAAGAGCCCGATAGCGACGAATATGCTGACACCATGAGTTATATAAGCGGTCTTGCCTATCGACAGCCAAGATGTTTCTCCTTTTACACTTTTATAGTAGGCCCATGCCGCACAGATAGCACTAACAAATGCAGCTACGAGGGCAAAGTGCCCCAGCTGTCCCAGCCATATATGTTCTCCTATGTATGATACTTCCTCCATCTACGAGTCGACGGCGGATGCTTGCTTTCTTAGTGCGAGTTCTTCCTCTTTGTATTTCGATGGACACTTGAGCAACATCTCTGATGCCTCAAATACGCCTTCTTCGTTCATCTTCCCAGTGACGACGATCTTCTCTGATCTTTCGAAGTCATAGCGTTTGGATTCTCTAATCGCGACTTGACGTTTATCGTTGTTTTCGTCGATCATGTAGAAGCTGAAGAAGTTAGCATCCACTTCGGGATCGTAGACCATCGGATCCGACTTAGATAACTGTCCGGATACTTTGACTCTTTCCTTATCCAGTTCCGCTTTCGCAAATGTAGAAAACGTGCTCAAGTCTTTGGAGGACATCGTGAGCATAACAATAGCCGCAGCCATCATAACCAGTGCGATAATATGCGTCTTTTTCATAGTTGAATATCTAACGAAATCCTGTGTACAAAGTTAAGCGATATAGGTCCTTGTAACGAGTCACAGAAAGTCTTTAGATTTTGTCTAAATAATACTCGAGTTCTTGGCAGAGGCAAGCGCCACTCTCGAATCAAAATATCAATATCAATCAAAAAAGGAATGTGCTAATGTGTAAATTTGTGAATTAGCTAATCCTTACAAATCTGAATTTGCTAACGTCTTGGCTTTCTTGAACCCTCTATCCTGTGGACATCTCCCATGCAAGGGAGAGTTTTAAACTGTGCACTTTCTAAACTAATGTGGAGAAAGAGATCAAGCCTATTGTAGTCATGATCTTTTTATGCAGTCAAAGAGCTACAGAGTAGCGACCTATCTATAGCCGTCAGCGTAGCTGTCGGTTATAGATATTTGTTCTGATGCCGTTTGGTATGTGTTTTTGACCAAAAACCATGACAAAAGACTGTTCCTAAATTGTCTACGACAACTAAAAGCAATTGTTTACTCCAAAATTCTTTTACTTCCCCAAATATTAACAATTTTGTCATATGAGTGAATATAGAGAGGTCTTACACTTGGATAGTGCGTCAGTTCTGTATAAGGAGCGTATGATATTGAGTGATATTCACATGGTCATCAATGGTGGTGAGTTTTGCTATTTGAAAGGAGAAACTGGATCAGGTAAGACATCTCTGATTAATGGTCTGTACGGCCTATTGAAGGTAACTGGCGCAAGGGTTTATTCGGTAGGGCAGGATCTAAGTGATCTGACCAAAGAGTCTCTCCAATCTTATCGAAGAAAGCTTGGACTCATATCTGATAGCTATCCTCTATTCAACGATCAGACCGTGTATAAGAACTTTGACGTGATCCTTCAGGCCGTTGATTGGGCGATAGCGAGTGAACGAGAGAAGCGAATCAGCGAAGTCTTGGACCAGTTGGGCCTTAAGAACTTGCAAGGAGAGATGGTCGGAGAACTTCCATCTGGCCTTAGGCAGAAAGTAGCGATCGCGAGAGCTGTACTCAATAAACCAAAGCTTCTACTTGCTGACAATCCAATGGTTCATCTTGATCTTAAAAGCGCAGATGAAGTGATGTCCCTCTTTATAAGTCTAGCCAAAGAAAACAACACTTCTATTCTTTGCGCTATATCAGATGAAAGTTTGATCAGCAGATATCCCGCGCGGTCATACTTCTGTGGAGATGGCACAGTCACTGATGGGAGATAGTTGATGCGACATAGCAATTTACTTTTCTAAAGAATGATCTCTTATATCCTTTGATATCGAAGGTTTATCTAATTATTTGTAGCGGATCAATCTCTTTGCTCATCTTGTCATCTTTATGAATGGCTTATCTACGATATTACAATTAAGGTCTTTGCAGGGCTTCAGAATGTTGCGTTCTGTTGGATGGCCGCTTTTACTCTTGGGTGTCCCTATGATTGCTGTTTTGTCACTTGGTGTTTTCGAAGGGGCCTCAGAAGGCTATTCCTTAGCCATGATATTTGGGATAGGAGTCCTTCGTTTGCACAATTATAGAAAAGATCACAACCATCTTAGATTGCTTGGATACAATCCATCCATAGTGTGTATGGTAGAGTATCAGGCTATTGCTGTATTCTTTGGAATAATAGCCTGGTTATTGGTAGGGAATTATTCTAATCTCATGGTGATGATGGCGGTATGTCCTATAGTCGCTATTCTTCCTAGGGTCAGTTGGACCTTACTTAAAAAATGGTTGTTCTTTCCAGTTGGATGGATGCCACTCCAAGACTTTGAATATAGAGTAGGGATGAGATTGGCAGGATGGATGGTTGTTGCGCTGATAGCATTTGGTTCATTGGTAGCTTACACTTCTCCCATCGTACCTATTGTATCTGTGATATTCATAAGTATGATAACTACATCATGGCACAGTGCTTTTGAACCGATCTCGATGATAGAACTGGAACAAAGTCCAACACAGTTTTTAGCAACTAAACTTATAAAGTCTGTAAAATATCTTTTGCTTTTTTTTCTGCCAATAGGGGTGGTATTTCTCATACACTACAGTGATCTCTGGTATCTCTTCGTTGTAATTGTATTGTTTGGATTGCTGATTAACTCTTTTGCGATACTTTATAAATACACGGGTTATCACCGATCAAGAGAGAAGGCCCATGGAGAGATGGCAATAGGCATGTTTTCTATGTGCTCCTTAGTTCCGTTCTTCGCACCAGTTTGTCTTTTTTACTTAGTCGTATATTTTAAGAAAGCGCATCAAAACTTAAATACAATTCTATGTTGAACATTGATCAAATAAGAGCAGGATATGGCGAAGGAGATGTACTTAAGGGTGTGAGCTTTACTGCGGCTACTGCTGAAATTCACGGCATCTTGGGCGTCAATGGTTCAGGAAAAACAACATTGTTTCGAGTGCTCAATGATTGGCTGCCTAAACGTGCAGGTAGAACTGCTTTTTCAAATGAAGAACTGAAAGGATATCATATAGGCTTTTTAGAAACAGATCCCTACTTCTATCCATACATGAAAGGCAAAGAATATTTAGGTCTTTTAAAAGTGAAAAACGAAGATTACAATATTGATGCCTGGAATGCGATCTTTGATCTCCCGCTTGATCAGATGGCTGACGAATACTCAACAGGTATGAAAAAGAAGTTGGCATTGCTTGGCTTGCTTGCACAAGATAGACCCGTTCTGATCTTAGACGAACCTCTGAGTGGCGTAGACATCGAGTCCAATGTAAAGTTTCAAGAGATCATATTAAGACTTAGAGAATCCGGAAAGACCATCTTGCTTAGCTCTCACATGCTCGGCGCGCTTACTGCGATATGTGATAAGATCAGCTTGCTTTCTGGTGGCGTCATCACAAAGACATATCAGAAAGAAGAGTTTTCTAATCTCGAAGAATTGATCACCGCTCAGATCAAAGAAGGATTGGATCAGCAGTTGGATGAGTTGTTTTAATCGTTGACTGTAGCGTCCTCGCTGCAATCGCGATATCATCCACGTCACTAAAAAACAAATCTGAAGAAACAAGTCTGAAGCGGAGACGCTCCAGACAACCATGATTGTTGTTGATTGTAGCGTCCCCGCTGCAATCGCCGATAACATCACTGCAATCGCCATCTCATCTACCCAACCACAAGATTAACCATACGATTAGGTACAACAATCACTTTTCTAATTGTCTTGCCATCTAACCACTTGTCTAAGTTTTCAAGTTTTCTCACTTCTGCTTCTATCTCTTCTTTAGAAAGACTTGCTGAAAACTCTTCAAGTCCTTTCTTCTTTCCATTGATGCAGATAGGGTAGGTGACAGAATCTTCAACAAGATATGCCTCGTCGTATTCTGGAAACTGAGCCAAGTGAACCGAAGTGTTATTACCTAACTGAGACCATAGCTCTTCGCTTAAGAAGGGGGCAAATGGAGCAATCATCCTAACCATTGGCTCGAGGATGGCTCTCTTGTTTGTCTGTAGTTTTCTAAGTTCATTGACAGCGATCATCATTGCGCTGATCGAAGTGTTAAACGAGAAGTTTTGTATGTCATGACCAACTTTCTTAATCACGCCATGTAGTATCTTATTCTCTTCCGGAGTTGCGACTTCGTCGGAAAGGCTAAACTTTTCATTGACCTGAAATAGATCAACAAACTTTCTAATGAACTTGCTCACGCCATCTATACCATTGGTGTCCCATGGTTTAGATTGTTCTATAGGTCCTAAGAACATCTCATACATCCTAAAACAATCGGTACCATACCTGTCAACGACTGTATCAGGATTAATCACGTTGAATTTTGACTTTGACATTTTTCCAACTTCAGATAAAGTTGTCATTTTGAAATCAGCTGGTCCTTCACCATCTTGAAAAGTGCCAGATTCTGATTTGAAAATAGCGTTGCCATAAGCAGGACGCCATTCTATGAATTTTTTAATTCCATCTAAGGTGAGATGTGATTCTGGAGAACCATAGTTGCTCACAAAATCAATGTGTACAGGTATCTTTACATATTTCTTTGTCTCATCCGTAGCCATGTCTCTGGATACAAATACCTTCTCAGATGACGAGTCGTCTTTTATCAAATAGATAAACTCAATCACCCCTTGGATCATCCCTTGATTGATCAATTTTTTGAATGGCTCATCAGTTGGTACGATTCCTTTGTCAAACAAGAACTTATGCCAGAACCTTGCATACAACAAGTGTGCAACTGCGTGCTCCGCACCGCCTACGTATAGATCTACTGACTGCCAGTAGTCGATATCTTCTTTAGAAGCCAAAGCATCCGGATTGTTAGGATCCATGTAGCGCAAGTAGTACCAAGAGCTGCCTGCCACTGCAGGCATTGTATCCGTCTCACGAGTGTCACCGTTACTCATCGTTACAAAATCAGTGATACGGGCTAGTGGCGACTGACCTCCTGCAGTTGGTTTGAAGTCATCTGTGTCAGGCAACTCAACAGGAAGATCTTCTAACGCTACCGTATGAGCTACGCCATCGCTGTCATATGTGATTGGAAAAGGTTCTCCCCAATACCGCTGACGACTGAAGTTGGCGTCTCTCATTTTATAATTAGCGACTACCTTGCCGATGCCATGTTCTTCTGCATATTTGCTGCCAGCTTCTATGGCATCTTTGACGTTCATGCCATTTAGAAAGTCCGAGTTGATGATTTTTCCAACTTTGTCATGGAGGCTTGCTCCCGGGAAGTCAGACTTATCAACTACATCTATAATTTTCAATCCAAACTTCTCTGCAAAAGCCTTGTCTCTATCGTCATCACTTGGTACTGCCATTATGGCTCCAGTACCATAATCCTTAAGTACATATTCACCGATCCAGATTGGGATACGTTCTTTGTTAAATGGATTGATCGCATACGCACCGATGAATGCTCCAGTGACAGATTTTTCTGCCATCCGTTCTACTTCGGACTTAGCATTTACGTAAGTGAGGTAGTCATCGACATCTTGCTGCTGTTCAGGAGTCGTTAGCTCAGCAACCAACTCGTGTTCTGGCGCCAAGACCATATACGTCACACCGTAGATGGTATCTATCCTTGTTGTAAATACTTCCAACTTATCGTCACGACCTTCTAATGGAAAGAAGACTGCCGCTCCTTCAGATCGACCGATCCAGTTTGACTGCATCGTCTTAAGTGCATTGGACCAATCCACTTTGTCCAGATCATAAAGCAAGCGATCTGCATATGCGGTTGTCCTTAAACACCACTGTGGCATCGCTTTTTGGATGACTGGATGACCACCGCGCTCTGACAAGCCGTCCTTTACTTGGTCATTGGCCAATACAGTTCCTAACTCTTCACACCAGTTGACATATCCTATCTTCTTGTATGCTAATCTATAATGCATCAAGAAGTCACTCTTCTCTTTAGCACTATAGCCGCTCCAAGTCTGTTGATTAAGACCGTCCTTATCACTATTAGCTGCTGTCAATCTCTCTGTGCCATGCGCATCAAGGTGTGCGACCAACTCAGATATAGGCTTTGCCTTTTGGTCTTGATTGCAGTAGTAATGCTCAAATAATTGGGTGAATACCCACTGCGTCCATTTGTAATAGTTGGGGTCACATGTATAAGCCTCACGACTCCAGTCAAATGAAAAGCCAAGGCTGCTCAATTGCTCGCGGTATCGCACCATATTGTCTTGAGTCGACTTAGCCGGATGTATACCAGTCTGGAGCGCATACTCCTCAGCAGGTAATCCAAAGGCATCAAATCCCATCGGATGAAGCACATTGTAACCAGTCATTCGCTTGTGCCGAGTGAAGATATCTGAAGCGATGTAGCCCAGCGGGTGGCCTACATGGAGGCCTGCTCCTGATGGATAAGGAAACATATCCAGCACGTAATACTTCGGTTTGGACTCATCCCTTTCTACTCTATATGTCTGGTTGTCAACCCAGTACTGTCTCCATTTCTTCTCTATCGACTTATAATCTATCATAATGACTGTGTGTAATCAGCATGCAAAAATGAGGTTTTATATTAACTTGATAGTGATTTATACTGCTCAACTCGTCATTCAATATCTGATTATGAGATACCTATCGATGCTATTACTTCTCTTGATAAGTTGCAAACAAAGCCCAACCGAGTCCTTTGATGGTGTAAGGCTCATACCTCTTGATCAGATCGTTGATCGCGTAAAGACTGGTAACTTCAACTACATGTATGCCACTTTCGTAAATGCTGATGGCGAAGCCATCACGAAGGAACAGCGATCCTTGCTCAATAAGGGCCTATTGGGAAAAGACTATTATGAAGATGCCTCAGGGCAGATCAAAGAAGTACGTGTCAGGCCGATTACGCTGGAAGATAAGTTTGTCGAGATCCAACGGATCGAGATAGCATCTAATCCTCTTGCAAGAATTACTATGATTGATGTCGACTGCAAAAACTTAGATCAGATGTATGCAGAGGTAGAACGTACAGATCAAGATGTGCGTAACAATGGAGGAGATATGCAAAGTGTCGACGCCGAGAATCTACAAAAGGTAATCTCTGCAGTAACCAAATGTGGTTGGACTGAAGATCATCTGAGTACGATCTGGTTGGTCCTTCAGCATTCGGATTCTGATATCATGGCTTACTATTTCTCCGATCTAAAAAGACTGAGTGAAGAAGGGAAGATCCGTAAGAGCAGTATGGCGTTAATGGAAGACCGTCTGTTGATGTATCATGGCTACAAACAGATCTATGGTTCTCAGATCACAGGAGGTGGATTATACGACTTAGAAGATCCGGCAAATGTCAATGAAAGAAGAGCCGCCATCGGATTAGGCACGATAGAAGAGTATATCGCCAACTGGGAGTTGAACTTTGATGAGGAGCTGGAGAGGATGGGGGAGTGATATTTAACTAATCTTAATCAATGGTCGTTGAATTCTTATAGCGAGGGCAATGGAGAATATGTAGCAGCGGCCATGCTGCACTGGCTTAAAATGAAGAAAGTCAGCAGACTCACATCCTCAAGAACCGATGAAATGGAAATCACAACTTTCTGTCATAATATCCCGCTTCATTTTAACTGAGAAAGTAGATTCTTCGATTTTGCTCAACTTTTTTAAAAAGTTGAATAAAGAAAAACTATAACTTTAATGATTGAAGGTTGAGCAGCCCAGTTACAAGAATCGGTTAAGAATGAAGAAAGAAGAACAAAAGCGAATTAGCAAAATCAGGGCTTTAATTGCAAGAGGCGAGGTTGATATAAAACAGGGAAAGACAGTTCCTTATTCACCGACTTTTATGAATGAAGTTTCTACCTATGGTAAGTTAGCAAGCATTTTAGGTCTTCCAATTAAGAGTGAAGTAAGATGATTTATTGATTATGACTGAAATCAAAAGCATTGAAAAAATGGCTTTGCAAATGGCTATGAAATTTTACATATTGCTATCATGTCTTGCTATCATGTCTTGCTATCCTTTCTTGTAGTAACCCACATGAGCTTCAGTGCTAATAATAGCTCTGAGATAAAAAGAGCCTTAAAAGAGATGGTTGATAATTTTGAATAGCATAATCAGAACCTTAGTGACGTTATATGTCAAGTAAATAAAACGATGAGCACAACTAAATACTTCATACTGCCTCTACTACTTCTGCTCATCGTACTTGCCATCGCATGCAAAACAACAAAGGAAGAACCAATAGAAGAGACGAAAGTGGCATCAGGCCCACAGCTCTTATTTGTAAACTACAAAATCACCAAACAAGAAGGAGGTGATGAGAAAGTCGAAGTCATAGACAAAATAATCGCTGCTGGCAAGATGAAAGTGAATCGCAACAAAATCCCAAAGGAAGAAAATAGATATTTTCAATGCGTCCAGCTTGACAAGAACAAAGAAGTCTTGAAGACGGATTTCTTTGCCAATCCTTTGCTCAAAGACATAGAGTATGTTGGAGATGATGGACAATTAGGAAGGAAGCTAATCGAAGTGGAAAGTGTCGACTTATCTATACGAATACAACTGGATCCTCAGGCTGCTTACATATCGCTATCAAAAGTAGGTAGTCCTAAGAAAGAACTGTCAATTATCAACCTATGAAATATTTAGTAACTGCTTCTCTCTTATGTGTTGCATTATCAGCTTCATCGCAGTTTTATGATGTTGATACTTTGTATTGGTCAGGACCGACTGATGAGCGCATCAATCTTGTCATTCTGGGAGACGGGTACCAAGAAACAGAGTTCGGCAAGTTTTCAGATGATGCACAGGACTTTATGAATAGCCTTTTCGCAGAATCTCCATACAAAGAGTATCAGTCTTATTTCAATGTTGTAATTATAAAAGTTCCTTCTAACGAAAGTGGGGCAAGTCATCCCGGCACAGCCACTGATGTGACTGAGCCGGCAACACCAGTTGAGGATATTGATAATGTCTTTGGCTCTCGATTTGATGCTTTCGATATCCATCGACTTTTAGTGGCTGAGAATACTAGTAAAATCAATAGTGTCTTAGCGATCAATTTCCCTTCTTATGATCAAGTCTTAATATTAGCGAATAGCCCACACTATGGCGGGAGTGGTGGCCAGTTTCCAGTCTCTTCTACTGATGAAGCAGCAGCGGAGATTGCTATACATGAGATAGGTCATTCTTTTGCTGCGTTGAGGGATGAGTATTACCCTGGAGATGTGTTTGCTCTCGAAGCGGCTAACATGACAAAAGAAACAGTGCCGAGTACTATAAAATGGAAGAATTGGTTACAAGATGATGGCATAGGTGTATATAAGCACTGTTGCGGTGGTGATGCTGATAAATGGTATCGGCCACATGAGAATTGTAAAATGAGATTTTTGGGTGTGCCGTTTTGTGCAGTCTGCAAAGAAGCCACAATTGAGACGATTCATGATCTCGTGTCATCTGTTCAGTCGTATGAACCATTAGCAGGTGCCCCTTTAGAAGAACAAGATACTTTCAAGTTTCAAGTGGATGTCCTTGCTCCATCACCCAATACAATTAGAATCGAATGGATACTCAATGGAGAATCCGTAGATAAGAATGTATCGAACTTTTCTTTAGTATATGATGACTTGCCTGCAGGAGCCAATCAGGTTGTAGTGCGAGTAGAAGATACTACACAAATGCTTAGAGTAGACAATCATGAGGCCATACATTTCACGGAAGTGGAGTGGCAGATCAATAGTATAACTACAAGTATCGACAAGGTGCAAGAGAGAACAATTGATATCAGTGTATATCCTAATCCCACGTCTGACCACTTAGAAGTTGATCTTGGTGATGGGTTTGATGAGGACTTTTCTATCTCTCTGTTTGATGAGCAAGGTCGTGCTATTATGAAAAAAGATGTTGCAGCTCGTTTTAAGAAGTCACAACTTAGTTTGAGTGATCTACCCAGTGGTACTTATGTTTTGAAGTTTCAGTTGGGGAAACGTTTAATAGCTTCAAGGACTTTTGTTAAGATTTGATGATTTTCGAATGAACAAGATAGCAACAGTAATAATCTTTGTAATTATGGGAATAGCTCATGAAAAAGACCGCGTCTATAACGTGAAGATATGTTCTGATGAAGCTAACATTCATAAATGCATAAACTACGACATCGATATAGACTTATACGGAGTGTTAGAGACCATAGCAAAATATGATTCAATTGAAACTTATTACGATGAATACTTTGATGAAAATTTAGATGTGGTCTACGATGGGTTAAACACATTTATATTCAGTGACAATTGTTCTTTACTTCAAACTAAAATTAGAGACTCGAGTGTAGATATCGGGTTTGATAATTTTAAATTAAGAGTTAATGATAATATAGAAAAGTTGAAGTTATCCTATCAATACATTGGCGCATCTAATGGTGTATTGAGGTTGTCCATGATAAGTGGTGAGTACATATCTATTTTCTATTCAAATTCGAAGATTACGATGATTAAAATCCACAGTGAATAACAAAAAGAATAACGCGACCTAACTCTAAATTAGATCTCTTACGATATAAAGTAGACTAAGCTGGAATTTCAAGACAGATGTTATAAACCAGGGTCCTGCCAATAAATCACCAATAAGATCACCATCTCTGCAGCTAAAGACAGTTACCTTACCATCAAATACGATACGACATGTCAGAAACGCTAACATCAAGTCCAACAGAGACTTCTTTAGACGACTTTAGAGCTGAAGTAAAGACTTTCTTAGCGGCTAATTGTCCAGAGTCGATGAGGCAGCCCATCTTAGAAGAGTCAGATACATACTTTGGAGGCCGCAATGGCACATTCAAAGATGCCGATCAAGAAAAGTGGTTCAACGCGATGGCAGCACGTGGATGGACAACACCAGAGTGGCCCAAGAAGTATGGAGGTGGCGGTCTCTCAAAGGCAGAGGCTAAGATACTTAAGCAAGAGATGAGAGCTTTAGGGTGCAGACCTCCGATCTTGAGTTTTGGTATCTGGATGTTGGGACCTGCTTTGTTACAGTTTGGTACAGAGGAGCAGCGTGAGCAATACCTACCGGATATTATACAAGGAAAAATCAGATGGTGTCAAGGTTATTCTGAGCCAGGAGCAGGATCTGATCTTGCCAGCTTACAGACATTAGCTTTGTCATCAGGAGATGAGTATGTAGTGACAGGACAAAAGGTATGGACATCTTACGCTGACAAAGCAGATATGATATTTGCTTTGGTCAGAACGGATGGATCTGGTAAGAAGCAGATCGGTATCACATTTCTCTTGATCGATATGGAAGCAGAAGGTGTGAGTACACGACCGATCAAGTTGATCAGTGGTAAGTCGCCATTCTGCGAGACATTCTTTGACAATGTGAGAGTACCGAAGGCAAATGTTGTGGGTCAAGAGAATGCTGGCTGGACCGTTGCAAAATATCTATTGACTCATGAGCGATCTGCGATCAGCGGAGCAGTTGATGGAGATATGATGACACCACTTTCTTACTATGCTAAGAAGTCGGTTGGATTGACAGATGGAAAGTTGAGTGATGGATTATTAAGAGCGCAAGTTGCAGCTTGGGAGATAGATGGAGCGGGATTCAAGTTTACATTGGATCGTATCAACGAAGAGATGAAAGCCGGTCAAGCGATAGGAGCGCGTTCGTCATTTATGAAGTATTATGGTAGCGAACTCAATAAACGCAAGTACGAACTACGCCTTGATTGTCAAGGTCGGGACGCACTTGCTTGGGATGGAGCAGAACACAATGGTGGAAAGATCGCCAGACAGTTCTGCCGTACAAAAGGCAACTCCATAGAAGGAGGTACCAGTGAGATCCAGCTCAATATTATCTCAAAGCACATATTAGGTCTACCTTCTTAACCCCACATTCTAAATTATAATTATGTCTTACGTATTAACAGAAGAGCAACAGTTTCTAAAAGATAGCGCAAAAGATTTATTCAAGAAGGCGCCGGTTTCGATGATCCGTGACCTTAGGGATGGAGATGATGAGCAAGGTTACTCAACAGAACTCTGGCAACAGATGGTCGAGATGGGTTATCCAGGTATCGTTGTGTCAGAAGCATCTGGAGGGATGGACTTTGGATTGAGGGCTTTGGGTGTATTGATGGAAGAATCGGGGAGGAGTTTATCTGCTTCGCCGTTACTGACCGTTGGTGTATCCGCTGCAATCATAGAGAAGTATGGATCCACTGATCAAAAAGCACACTTGGCCACTATCTGTGAACAAGGTACAGTAGTCGCTCTTGCGTTGCAAGAAGGAAACTTTTATAAGCCAGAGCATTCTGATATAGTTGCGAAAAAAGAGGGTGATACTTATATGCTATCTGGAGTTAAAGATATGGTTGCAGATGCTCATGCAGCGTCGTCTTTTATCGTTACGGCTAATTCAGAGGAAGGGGTAACCGCTTTCCTAATTGGAAAAGAAGCTGTAGGTCTATCTATGGACAAAGAGTTTATGATGGACAGTAGATATTATAGCAAATTGAAATTAGAAAATGTATCTGTTCCTTCATCTTCTATATTGGGAAGTGCAGGCAAAGGAAAAAAAGTCGCTAATGATGTGACCAATATGGCCAACGCATTAATCGCTAATGAGCTTGTGGGCGTTATGTCTGAGGCTTTTGATAGAACTGTTGCTTATCTAAAAGAAAGAAGACAATTTGAAAAAGAGATAGGTAGCTTTCAAGCTTTGCAACATAGGGCGGCTGACCTTTATGGCGAGATAGAGATAGCCCGTAGTCTGGCGATCAAAGCACTTGATGCGCTGGATGAAGAAGACTTTATGGCACCAGCGATCTGTAGTATGGCTAAGGCCAAATGCGTTAAAGTCAGTCAGTTGGCCACTAACGAAGGCGTGCAGATGTTTGGTGGTATCGGTATGACTGATGATGAAGAAATCGGCTTCTTTATGAAGAGAGCTCGTGTCGCTTCTCAGCAATATGGTGGTTATGCATACCATGTTGACCGTTTTGCTACGATGAATGGGTATTAGCCTCTAAGAGCTGGACAAGTGTAGAACATTGTATATCTTTCATAGCTAAAGACTATATCGATGAAAGTTCTATTGCTCCTGCTTGTTTCTGTGTCTCTATCAGCTCAATCTTATGACGGCCTCTATCGTCAGAAAGTAAAGACGCTTGACAGTACAGTCGAGACATTGTATGCTGTTATATCTGGTGACAAAGGAGAGAAACGAGATTGGAAGCTTTTCAAATACTTATTTGCAGAAGGAGCTCAATTGACACCTTTGCAAACAGACGCTCATGGCAAAGTACACGCCACAT
>CALIHL010000189.1 GCA_938022935.1 uncultured Saprospiraceae bacterium | reverse complement strand
TTACTTTTTTGATGACCAAGGATTTGATACCATCCAACCAAACGAGTATCAGGTAGACTTGACTACAGACTTTACGATTGGTGAAGAAGTCTCTGCTTATTTTTCTAATTCAGTTCCTTACAATACTTATTATTTTTTCTTTACTGGAAATGACGGCCTATATGTTTCTGGTGGACCAGGTGAAAATACTGAAGCCAAAATAAATGGAAATCCTGTTGGAATAGCCTCAATGGGGCGGGTGCAAATGGAGACACTTAATGATCTCGGCGACGGTTCTGTTTCACCAGAATTTTTTTATTCAGATGATGATAACCTATGGTGGCAAGGGAACATTTACCTTGGAGGCTGTATCGCTAACCCCAATTGCCAAGTTAGCCAGATAGACTATTATGGCACTATGCAGCATGAGCTAACACATCTATTGGGTTCGGAGTATACATTTAAAAAATATGGTGCTTCACTAGGTGAAAGCTTCACCATTACTGGAGAGTCGTTCAGGAAGTATACTGGTCGGCCATATCTTCGACATGGTGATTATGGAGGTCATGTGGGGCTTGTTCAACCGACGTGTAGACGTCAAAATGGTGTAGACTTGATGGATAGATCGTATTTGTCTCTGTTTGAAGCTGTTGGTTGGAAACTTCGAGAAACCGGTCCTCTTATGCATGTAAGAATTGAAGAAGTCAATCTGCCAGATGGAAGTATGGAAGAGGGTTACGTAGGTCATGTCACCGCTAACTATGGTATACCAAGTTATAATTATACAGTGAGTCAAGGTAATCTACCCAACGGCTTAGAGCTTAATTCTATTACTGGTCAGATCACTGGCATTCCTTTACAGCTTGGCAACTTCACTTTTACAATAAAAGTAGAAGACAACGATGTCGATAACCAATACAATCCTAATGGTACTACTCAAGAATTTACAATCAATATTGGAGCAGATAGCGACAACTGCCCTGATCAACTTGTTCTACAGGGAGATATAAGTGGTAATGGCACCTATAGTGTCGAAGAAAATAGTGGAACCATTTTATCCGATCAAATTATAAAAGCTTCATCTAATATCATTTATCGGGCAGGAGATCATATAGAATTCAAACATGAGTTTGAAGTTGAATCAGGAGCAATATTCCAATCTTATATGGATGGATGTACTGGACAATAAGGGTTTGAATTAGACCGCTTTGGCAATATACTGCTTAAGTCAAAGAGAACTGCTTTCCTGGTAAAGGGCGCACCACACCTTTGAACTCCAAACTGAGCAACAGAGAGGCCAGTTGGCTCAGCGTGAATTTTGCTTCATGATGAAGCCAGTCAAGAGTGGCTTGCTCATTTTTCTTAAGCAGATCAACAATGATTTGCTCTTCGTCATTAAGATCGACGAATAAGGTCGCCTGCTTATCGAGACCTGCAGAGGCTTCGAGCTCCCATCTCATTATGTACGCGATATCATTGACACTATCCATCAGGTGCGCCTTATGTTGCTTGATGAGGTCGTTACAACCTGAAGATGCTTTGTCATTGATTCTTCCAGGAAAAGCAAAGACATCTTTAAAGTATTGATTGCCAAACTCCGCTGTGATCAAGGATCCTCCCTTTTTAGCAGATTGGACTACAACAACGACGTCTGCCATTGCAGCGATTAGCCTATTCCGTCTGGGGAAGTTTTCCCAGTCAGTTCTCATATTGGTAGGATATTCTGAGATGAGTGCACCATTGGCCATAACATCCATTGAGAGGTTTTTGTGAGCCGCGGGATAGATGACATCCATGCCGGTGCCCATAACCGCCAGATTAGGTATGTCATTCCTGCAAGCCGTCTTATGAGCCAGAGCATCTATACCGTATGCCAATCCGCTGATGATCTGCACATTGTATGGCTTTAAGTCATCGACTAGTTGTTCGCAGATCTGCTGACCATACGGGCTCGGTTTGCGTGTGCCAACGATCGCAACCGTCCTTAGGTGATGAGGATTATAATCTCCCTTGGAGTAGATAAGTAGAGGACCATCTGCTATATGTTTGAATCTGATGGGATAGTCATCATCGAGACAAAACGTTATCTTGATGCCATTATCAGCACAGTACTGCAAGTCAGGTTCAGCCAGTTGATTAGGATCTGCAGACTTGATCTCCTCTGCGAGTTGCTCTCCGATATTTGGGATTCTGAGTAGTATTCTTTTGCTTTCACGAAATACTGCTTCTACTCCGCCACAATAGGCTATAAGCTGTTTTCCCAGCTTTGCACCAACACCAGGTATTTTAGAAAGTGCCAATCCATATATCAGTTCGTTCGCTTTCATTTAGTATCAGTGCGATTGCTTAAGCATAATAAGGATATTCTTTTTGATTCGAGAATATTATTCAAGTGATGTTGTCGGGCGAGAAAGTAAAGAGATTATTCTCATTACTTTTGAAGCTGTATAACGAGAGAAGATATATGAAGCTTAAGACACTTATTGGTTGGATCACATGCATGTTGCTGATCTCTCTTGATATGTCCGCTCAAGTCAATGTAAAAGTGGGGTACATCGCCAGTTTCCCTCAGCTCACCGTCAATGATAACTTGCTTTCCAGCTTTAATCCATCTAACGCTGAAGTAAGTGAACGATTTGGATCGACTGGTTTTATGCAAGGTTTGCAATTGGGGCTCAGGTATCGAATCAGTAACTTTGCCGCAGAAGTAGGTTGGGAAAGTGTCAGTAGAGATCGCTCTGCACTTATCTTCAATCCAACCAATGATAACTTCACTAATCGCCAATACAATTACTCGCTCAGTTCTTATAGAGCTGGGGTAGACAATTATTTTGGCAAATATGGTATCGGTACAGCCTTAATGTACCAAAGGTTAAAGATTGATAGAGTCATCGGAAGCAATGATCTGGCCCTCACAAAAGAAAGACAGCTCGGACTACGATTAGAATTTATATGGCAAGTACAAGAGAGTTCAGCTATCTCCTTTGAGATTAGGCCATTCTATCAGTTTAGTTTGAAGGATTATAATCTTAGCGGTTTGGCTGAAGACTTGGATCTCTCGACTGGAGTTGATACGATGGAGTCCCCCAAGATGTGGGGTGTGTCTTTGGTTTTTTATAATGGTAGACAGCGGAAGTAAACACTGTCTAATGCAACACAGGATCCCGAGGCTTCTTAGGTGTATAGTGATGATCTGGCCTCAGGTGATTCATGATGATAGCCCAAAGTCTTTCATAAGGGATGATCTCAATCTCAAAGGGTTGATCGATCAAGTCGATATCTGAGTCCAATAATCTTCTAAAGTACTTTTCTGCAGCGCGTTCTACACGTAATTGGTTAAAGCTATTCTTGGGGATTTCTAAAAGCATCTTTATAAAACAGTTACTTCTGAAAGTCTCGTCGTTTCTCAAGTACCGTGATGCATACTTGTCCAAGGATTCAATTCGGTCTATGGCTTTGTTATACTGTTTTCTTACAATGAAGAAAAGCATCTGTGCTATTAAAATAGGAATATTATGGGCACGCTTGTCTTTAGAAAACTCTGGTAGGTCGTTAATAAACTTTTGAATGCTAAATCTTTTTTTGCGCCAATCATAACTAGCACTATCAGTTTCTAAAATCAAGTTTACATAAGCTTCATAAAGTAACCATGTTGCTTGGCTTCTCCTGTCTCGTGATACATGAGTCGATTTATTCTGCGATTCAAAAAAAACCTGGACACCTTTTTCGAAATCTCCTTTGTGAAAGTAGAGTATGATTTCTTTTTCTATTGTACGATACCATGGTATAGAATATGGTCGCAATAAGAATTTATTCTTTTCAATTAAAGGAATTGCTTTTTCATACTCTCTAACTTGTATCAGATAAATGACCTGAATCGTGGCAAAGTGGATCCTGCCAGGTAGGTGCATGAATTTTAAAGACTCAAACCAATCTAATGCTGTCTTTGCTGATTCGTACAGTTTTCCAGACTCTTTAGAATAGGTGTATTTTAAGTAGAGCAAGTGGTAGTAGGAGTAGTGAAAGTAGAAAGAAGGGATAACATTTTCGAAAGGTGAGAATTGATTAATTATGGAGTCAATATTTTGAACTATTTCGTTTTGATCTGAAGATGTAATCGATGGAAGTCCGCGAATTTTAAAAGATTCGATTTCAATTGATTTTTCAATTTGGTAGTACTCCAAATATTTAGTGAATTGACGATTAGAATCTTCAAAGCCTTTTATATCGCCAAGCTGAATTTTTGTGGAATATAATATTCTATACCCCTCAAAACAAAGATTAAGGAAATAGTACTTTTTGGCTCTTGTAACTAACTCTTCAGCAATTGTAAGAGCTGCTGTTCTTAGAATCAGGGTATTCATGACTTTCGCAAGTACTAATAACTTGTTTAGTGAGTAATATTCGTGCCCAAGAGTTTGGTTTTTTGGAAACCCGCCATTGATTAATAAGATCCTATCCGTACAAATGCTTAGAACCTTTTTAAAAGTTGATTTTTTTAATTCTTTAGGAAAGTGATTAATGTTTAAGGATTCAACAGTTAGTTTGTTATCTATATTAATATTTAGAGTATCAACCATCAGCTTCAGCTCTTCTGAACTCTCATCCGAAGCACTAAGCGCTTTGTAGAGCTCAAAGACTGCGAGTTGACTTTTATTCTTGTTTTTCAATTACTTGATAATCAATTTGTTATGAATTGGTTTGTGTTGCAAAGATCACAATTTAGCAAAAAAAAGTAGTTTTTTTTGTCTGGTTGTTGCAGGGCTTTTGCATTTAAGTTTGCATTACAATAGGAAATACAATGACACAGCACACATTCATACAGAACGACGATATAGACGGCATATAGGCCTCTATCAAGAATAATAGGTACGTTAAAGGTATCTGCCCCTTGTCTTTCGGGACTAAGGGGCAGTTCCTTAGACTTTACAGAGCGAGCATGAACTAAGAACTCTAATCGCCTTATTGACCAGAAAGAATTTTATGAGATCTAAAGCGAAAGCTTTAGATCTTTTTTTATGGCTTATGATATTTGCCATTCGCAATAATATGTCTAATGTATGATCGGAAGATATATGACATCTTGTTTATTGATCTGAGCTAACATTACATATATGTTAAAAATAGTGGGGGAACTATGATTTGTCTTTATTAAACTAATTAAATATTGTAAGTGCATGAAAGACAATGGATTATAGATTGTTTAACAGTTTAATTGATGATTATATGATGTATAAAAATGTCCGAATCTGTCCGTTAGTTGACCATGAAACTGTCTTACATTTATGATATCATCAATGAAAAAGATAGGGCTTTTGAAAAGATCAATAAGCTTTTAAAGAATAGGTACGTTAGAGGTGACTGTTTTTTAGTCTTCGGATTAAAAGGCGGTCCCTTTTTAAAAATTAAAAACACCCGATTATGTCAGTAACTACGACAAAAACTAAAATTAACAAGGAGGTCAATAAAATTGGCAGCGATTTATCCACGGAATCGTTAGAATACCAAGGAAAACCCGTATATTACTACAGGTCAATGATCTCAGAAATGAGTTTATGCGGTTCAGATCTTATGATCGAATCTCTTTAAAAGAGTTATTTAAGAATGTTTTCACGGAGGATTAGGAAATTCCTAGTCCAGGGATTATAGGAGATTGGCTTGCGCTGGTCTCCTTTTTTCTTGCTTTCCATTCTTCGATTATATCTTCGCTTCATGTTAAGCATACAAAACGAATATCTCTCTATAGCCATCAAAGAGTCCGGCGCTGAGTTAGCGAGTATAAAGTCTTTAAATAGCAATGTAGAGTACCTCTGGCAGGCTGATCCTGAACATTGGGGCAGGCATTCTTGTATTCTTTTCCCGGTGATAGGTTGTGTAAAAGAAGGTGAAACGAGAGTTGGCGATAAAAGCTATCCTATGACTAAGCATGGCTTAGTACGAAACAGGAAATGGCAACTGTCTGATCGATCCAAGACCAAGTTGATATTCTCTCTACAAAGTGATGAAGAGAGCCGAAAACACTATCCGTATGACTTTGAGCTAAAGGCTATCTACCAGTTAGATGGCTTGACATGTACGATTAGATATGAAGTAATCACCTTAGGGACTGACCGAATGCCTTTTAATATCGGTGCGCATCCAGCTTTTAATTGCCCCATCAATAAAGACCTTCAACGTAGTGATTATAAGTTAGTATTTCACGAAAGTGAAAGTCAGAACGCTCCAATCATCAATGATGAGGGACTGATCGGACCAAAGAAACAATTGGTGCTAAATGATCAAAAGGAACTCGCGATCGCGGATGACTTGTTTGATCACGATGCGCTGATCTTAGAAAATCTAAACTCCACCAAGCTATCTTTAGTTGATAAGGCTGGAACGAAGCAATGGACTTTTGATTTTGGCAACTGTACTCATCTGGGTATATGGTCAGCTAATCGCCAATCACCATTTGTCTGTATAGAGCCATGGTTTGGAGTGGCAGATTATGAAGATGTGTCAGGGATATTTGTTGAAAAACCAGCTATACAATGGGTTGGTCCAGATGAGATTTGGTCCTATGAGCACGCCATAACTATAGACGAGTAGTGGGTTAGACTAATCTACTGGCAACACCATCGATCACTTGTGGATAGAAGTGATGTTCTAAGTTTAGAACAGACGATGCGATATCTTCAGGAGTAGCACCGTCTTTGATCAAGCACTGTGACTGAAAGATCATCTGACCCTCATCATATCTGTTGTTGACGAAGTGTATGGTCATCCCTGATTTTATATCTCCTGAAGTATGGACTGCTTTATGAACATGATGTCCATACATGCCTTTACCTCCATAGTTGGGTAGTAGGGCAGGGTGAATATTCAATATCTTCTTGGGAAAGACTTTGATGATATTATCAGGGACTAACCACAAAAAGCCAGCAAGAACAACCATGTCTATCTTGCTCTTTCTTAAGTAATCGATTACTGTCTCAGAATTATAAAAAGCGTTACGGCCAAAAAACTGTGAAGCTATCTTCTTTCTCTTAGCAAATGATAAAACACCAGCATTAGCCTTGTTGCTTATTATAGCTGCAACCTTAAAGTGGCTGTCCTTTTGAAGGGAATATTGGTATATCGACTGCGCATTACTTCCTCTACCAGAAGCGAAGATGGCAATCCTTACTTTCTTATTTCTCTTTGCTGGATTTTTAGATGACATATCGCGAACATAAGTAATTCTCATGTCAGCTTAAATAGGACGCTCTTCTTTTTTCTAGAGCTTTGGCTCTTCTTTTTTTATGGCGACATCCAATGACTCTAATACTTCAGCTTGAGAGATCTTAGAAAGATAGTCAGGATCGTTACGATGGCCGTATACATCGGAGCCTCTATACATCTTACGATATAGGTTATTTAGAAAAGAAGCAGAACGCTTATACAACTGTGAAGAGTCCATAGGCGTATCGGACAAACTGTATAGCGACTGTAGGTTGTTAAGCGCTCTTAGTTGAGCTCTGTAGATGTAAGGCGTTTCAAATTGTGGTATAATGAGATGAGCGTTGTTACTCATTTGAGCAAGCACAATCTCATCTATCTTGTTGTCTACAAAAGGTTGTCTTGCATAACCTCTCATGATGATCTGATCTCTGATCCAAAACTTCTCATTCTCCTTGTGATAGAGCAGTTCACAGCCGTCTTTGTCATAGAGCTCATAACCGCCGACGATTTCAACATTGACGAGTTTTTTGAAAAGGGTAGAATCATTGATGGATATATCCTTTTGGTCGATGCAAGCCTTGATCATATATTCATCTGAGAAGAAAGTTAGCTCTTGGCTGTTGATAAGATCTATTTGTTTTCTATTGTCCGAGATCTTCTTAAGATCTTGGTCTAGCAAATCTCTGTAGTTGGGTAAGAAGGCGATCAGGCCGTCTTCATAGTTATTGTTGGATACTGACTCTCCAGTTGTGAATATATCTCCTTCTCTTGGGTGGTAATTGTAATCAAGATCTGTCCACTTAAGTTCATGACTCTTGATATATAGATAGCCGATATGAAGTATACCGAAGTGTTCTAATGTGACACATCCGACAATAAGAAGCGGTAAGATGTAATGCAGATATTTTTTCATTGATACCCTAATCTATCTGATATCAATGTTCTATCCCAACTTTACACGTCCGTTAAGATATTATTAGCAAATGTTATCTCGCTGAAATAGGAATGTGCTTAGAAGCTTTTTATAACCTTCTCTATAATGTCGCAACATTCGTGAATCTGCTCTTCTGTGATCACCAATGGCGGTGCAAATCTGATGATATTGCCATGAGTAGGTTTTGCCAACAGACCTTCGTTAGCCATGGCTACACAGATGTCCCAAGCAGTACTACTATCTGGACTATCATTGATCAGGATGGCATTGAGTAAACCTCGGCCTCGGACCATAGATACTATATCATACTTGTCAACCAGCGCTTGCATTCTTTCTCTGAAAAGATTGCCCATGTCTCTGGCGTTCTGAGCCAAGTGCTCATCTTGTAATACTTCAAGAGCTGTAATGGCTATAGAACAAGCCATTGGGTTGCCACCATAGGTGCTACCATGTTGGCCAGGCTTGATGACTTCCATCACGGTATCATTAGCAAGTACAGCTGACACTGGATAAGCGCCACCTGATAAAGCTTTACCTAAGATCAATATATCTGGTCTGGTATAAGACTCTTGTTGTTCGCACTTATGCTCGCATGTGCAATCTCCACAGATAGCCAATAAACTACCCGTTCTTGCGAGGCCTGTCTGTATCTCATCTGCGATGAACAGAACATTGTGCTCTCTACATAGAGCAGCACAGCTGGATATGAAGTCGCTATCAGGTACGAAGACACCAGCCTCACCTTGTATAGGCTCTACTAAGAAGCCTGCTACATCACTTCCATGTTCTTTAAGCGCAGCATCTAAAGCGTCGATATCATTGTAAGGGATCGATATAAATCCTGGTGTATAAGGTCCGAAGTTGCCTTTAGCATCAGGATCACTTGAGAATGATATTATAGTCACTGTACGGCCGTGAAAGTTTTGTCCACATACGATGATCTTAGCATCACCATTAGCGATACCTTTTTTCTCGTATCCCCACTTGCGACATATCTTAATCGCCGTCTCGACACCTTCTGCGCCACTATTCATCGGTAGCACTTTGTCAAAACCAAAGTATTCTGTTACGTACTTCTCATAGACGCCCAGTTTATCACTGTGAAACGCCCTCGAAGTCAAAGCCAAGGTCTCCGCTTGATCTTTAACCGTCTGAACGATACGTGGATGACAATGTCCCTGATTAACAGCCGAGTAGGCAGATAAAAAGTCGAAGTACTGCTTTCCTTCTACATCCCACACATGCACACCTTTACCTCTACTTAATACTACTGGCAGCGGGTGATAATTGTGCGCGCCATATTTGTCTTCGTATGCGATCAATTGTTCTGATGAAAGGTGTTGTACTTCTGACATATCAAAGCTATTCTTGTTGCTTCAAATGTACATAAATTAGACTGATAGCATCGGACCTATCAATATGCTTATATTGGGCTAATGAAGAAGATATTGGTTGCATGTGGAGGGGGTGACTGCCCAGGACTCAATGCTGTAATAAGAGGTATATCAAGAGCGGCAAAGCATTATGGTGATATAGAAGTGTGGGGAAGTATGGAGGCCTTTAATGGTGTCCTTTCAGAGCCTGCTGATATTGTTAAGTTGAACAAAAAAAGAACCGCTGGTATCCATGTCAAAGGTGGAACCATTATACGGACTACCAACAAGGGCAATCCTTTGGCATTTCCGATTCTTCAATCAGATGGTACTTATGCTACCAAGGATCGAAGTGGTGAGCTCATCAAGAAAATTAGAAAAAATGGCTTTGATGCAGTCATCAATATCGGAGGTGATGGTAGCCAAAAGATTAGTTTAGAGCTTTATAAAAAGGGATTGAACATCATCGGTGTTCCTAAGACGATAGATAATGATTTGTCTGCTACAGATAGGACATTTGGATTTGCAACAGCGGTACAGATTGCAACGGATTGTTTTGACAAGTTAGTCACTACAGCTGAAAGCCATCACCGTGTGATTATAATGGAAGTGATGGGGCGAGACGCCGGTTGGATCGCCTTGCACACAGCCATTGCAGGAGGAGCTGAGATCTGCTTGATTCCTGAGATCCCTTATGACATCAAGAAAGTGGTTAAGAAGATTAATAAGAGATATACAAAGGGTAGGGGATTTGTCAACATCGTTATCTCAGAAGGAGCGAAGGCAAAAAACGGAACGGTCACAGGTACAGCTGGTACAGACGGCGATACACATGTTAAGCTCGGTGGTGTTGCAAATGTCCTAAGACATCAATTAGAAACCAATGGTTGCAAAGGCCAAGTCAGATCTACAATCTTAGGGCATATACAAAGAGGTGGTACGCCGACTGCTTATGATCGCATACTAGCAACGGCCATGGGTGTTAAAGCCATCGAGATGGTGGTTGATCAACAATTTGGTAAGATGGTATCTTTTAGAAACAATAAGATCTCATCAGTATCTTTAAAAAGTGCGGTAAGCGAATACAATTTTGTAGATAAGAAAAATTATCTAGTTAATGTTGCAAGAAAGATGGGTATAAGTTTTGGAGATTGATCTACTCATCTAATATCTGTGCGTCGCGATTGACGATGATGCTGGCATTCAATTCAAACCCTGCGAGGATGATAAATGCGTTGATCTGCAACCAAAGCAGAATGACAATCAGCGTGGCAATCGAGCCGTAGATCTCATTGTACTTGCCAAAGTTATTGAGGAAGTAGAAGAAGCCCATTGTTGCCAAGAAGGAGAAAACTGTTGCTACAATCGCTCCAGGATTAATGATCTTTAGTGGTCTATAAGTAGACGGCCCATATCTGTATATGATAGTGATGACCATATAAAATAAGATAAAAACAACCAGCCACTTTGTAAAAAGCAATATAAATGTCTGGATAAACCCAATGCTGATGGTATTGGCAAGATGAAGGATGTACTGTTGCCCAATGACAATCAACACAATGGCAATGATTAGGATGAGTGATAATAAGACAGTTAGGTTAAGTGCAACCAATCTCTTCTTGAAATAACTACGTGACCTAAAACTTTCTGTATAAGATTTATCAAATCCATACATCAAGGTAAGCATCCCAGAAGAGGCAAAAAATGCTGCGAATAAAAAACCTATACCCTGTATACCAAAAATTCCTTCTGGGTTAATGCCATCGACAATATCAAGGAAGTACTTGATAGCATAATCAGGGACAACGCCTTTGAGGTTGTTTTCGAAGTTAGCAATCTTGTCATTTACCCAACTTGTTATTCTAATAACAGGAAGTACAAAAATGATAAACGGAAAGAGCGAAAGAAAAAAACTAAAAGCCACTGAGTTAGCCCTCGTCATGATGTCATCTTTCTTTAACTCGGCATAGATGAAGGTGGCTATATTATAAAGTGGTACTTTGCTGAACCCAGGTAGGCTTATGCTTCTGGACCATTTTTCCAATTGAGCAACGCGCTGAGGTCCTATCAACCATTCTTTAAATTGTCGCCACCTCTTTTTCAATAGTGTGGTTTAAACTTGTCTAAAAGGAAAGGCGGACAGGATATGTTTTTGTTAGTCTTCATGTCAACATAAAAGAGTTTGACTTCTCCAAGGTTAAGGAGGTCACCTTCTTCATTGTATATCTCATGGTGGAAGTGAAGCATCCTTCTTGGGAGCTCTCTGAGCTCTGTGTGGATGGTCAATAGTTGATCATACTTAGCAGGCAGTTTATACCGAGACTCAAGATGAAGGACTGGCATCATGACGCCATATTCATCTTCGCACTTTTGGTAGGTTACACCGGTATCTCTCATCAGTTCTGCCCGGCCGATCTCATACAGCTTTGCATAATGACCATAGTACAGATAACCCATCTTGTCTGTATCTGCATATCTAACCCTCAATTGAAAAGTTCCTTTGAGCATCTTACTTTCTTATGATCGGGCAAGTCATGCAGTGTGATCCTCCACGTGCTCTGGATAGCTCTGCAGAAGGGATAGTAATGATCGTTTTTTCTAATTTGCTGATGTAACTACTATCTGCTACAGCTTGCTTAAACAAGTCTTCTGCATCGATCACTTTATAGCCTGCAGTTTCAAAAGCGGCAAGTGTCTTTAAGTTTCTATCATACGATATCGCAACGCCTGGACGGACACATGTTAAGTTCACACTATCGGTCCATTGTTCTCTTTCTTGATATGGAGACTCGCCGTTGCCAGCGAATACATATTGCATGTCTGGATTGATCTCAGTATTGATGTAGTCTTTTATAGAAGCGTATGTTGTCTCTTCTCCTGAAGAACGATAGACTACAACATTAGACCCCTCTCCATCATAGACGATAGGTTTATAGCAAGCGACAATATTATGATCCACTCTCGTAAATAATGTATCAATGTGCATAAAGCTACGCTCGTTAGGTATGTTGACCTGAGCGATATTCTTTACCAGTTTTTTTTCAAATAGGTAGTCCTTGATGCATTGGAAGGCATAAGGTGTCGTTCTTTCACTACATCCGATCATCAAGTGATCTGGATCAAACATCATGATGTCTCCACCTTCTGCACTCACCGTTTCCGCTTTCTTGGATGGAGGGAATAGCTCAAGATCATTCATGTCAATGATACGACCCGCTGCTTTTGCTTCCTCAAAGAGTGGATGATACTTGAATATGAATCTGCTTAGAAGATTCTCTCTATGTCGAGCGTCTTTGGCAGCCTTAGTGATCAAGATATGATCCTTTATGGTTACTGCGATATCACGTGTAAACATATAGTTAGGGATCGGATCGAAGAGTATACGGTCCTCATCTTTTAAATACCCTGTGATCAATAGCCTCGCAAGGTTTTCATCTGTCAGGCCTTCCAAGTATTTCTCGAAAGAGGAAGGAAGCTCTTCAAAAGCAATGACCCGATCGATCAGCTCCTCTTTGACCGCATCACACGCATCAATGGCCTCTTCTATCAACTTTTGTGTTTCTAAGACATTCTCCTCACCGACGAATAGTTGAAGAATCCTTAGGAAAGTGCGATACTCCTTATTCATCAGCGGATAGAAGACGATATCATCAAAAAGCAGACTCTCCGCCCTCTTAGGTGATATCCTTGATATCCCATCATCTGGGAAGTGGACGATCACCTGTTGCAACTCACTTATCTCGTTATCTACGTACATGTTGTAAGATTCTAAGGCTAAGGTAAGGCTATCTCCCAGATGTAGAGGATAATGAGTGAGAGATAATAGCTCGCCTCTTCAAAACCTAAGCACTGTGATTGTAATAGATACTATGGCTTACAAAAAGAGCTGTTAGTTCAAGTTGTCGGCATCAAAATCATCAAACATCTTAGCCAATGGATCAGAGAATATAAACTTAGCATCCAACACGTTTTTACCAATTACTTCAAATGCTGCAAGACCATGAAGGATTAGTTCTTTATAAAAGTAAGTCAGCTCTTTGCTCGTCGCATACTTCTTGATGATACTATCCAATCCTTGGACTTTATCGATCTTGCTTCTAAATTCTTTCTCGCTGTCGTCGTTCAAAAGATCAACCGTGCTACCTCCTGAGAACCATGCTTTGACAACACCAAAAGGATCCTTTTCTTCAAGCTTTGTAGTCTTGTCAGGATTAGAGAATATCTGTAGGAAGAGTTCTTTGATTGCTTTATCAACGAGGTCCATCGCCACTGCATAAGATCCCATCTGCTCTCCTTCATATACCAGCTCTACTTTACCTGTGATAGCTGGGATTATACCCCATAAGTCTGTTATCCTTACTGATGTTTTCTTATCGCCATTGATGAGCATGCGTCTCTCAGCAGCGCTAATCAGGTTTTCTCTAGCTGAGATACTAAGTCTTGCAGATACACCAGACTTCTCATCTATGTAGTCACTTTCTCTTGCGTTAAATGAAACGAGCTCGAGCACTGTTTTGATCTCATCTGTGATGTGCACAGCTGCCGCTTGATCTTCTGTGATATTAGCTTCTTGCTCAGTTATAGAGAGTGCCGTTTCTAATTCTTTAGGATAGTGCGTCAAGATTTGACTTTCTATTCTATCTTTTAAAGGTGTTACGATACTTCCTCTGTTCGTATAATCTTCTGGATTGGCTGTGAATACAAATTGAATATCCAATGGAAATCGCAATTTGAATCCTCTAATTTGTAGATCTCCTTCTTGTAAGATATTGAAAAGTGAAACTTGTATCCGAGCTTGTAGATCTGGGAGTTCGTTCAAGACAAATATAGATCTATGTGCTCTCGGTACCAGACCGAAGTGTATCACTCTCTCATCGGCATATGACAACTTAAGTGATGCCGCTTTGATCGGATCTACATCTCCGATAAGATCGGCAACACTTACATCTGGAGTCGCCAGTTTTTCAACAAATCGTTCGCTTCTGTGGACCCATGATACAGGTGTCTTGTCTCCTTTCTCATTAACAAGGTCTATGGCGAATCTTGAAAGTGGTTGCATCGGATCATCGTTGATCTCAGACCCCGCCACCACTGGCATATGCTCATCAAGGAGCTGTGTCATCATCCTTGCCAACCTTGTTTTGGCTTGTCCTCTTAGACCCAGTAGAAGTATGTTGTGTCTTGATAATATAGCTCTTTCTATATCTGGAAGAACGGTGTCATCAAAACCTATGATACCATCAAATATCTTTTCTTTATTCTGGATCTTTGCAATGAGATTTTCTCGTAACTCTTCTTTTATACTTCTTGGATTGTAGCCACTTTTCTTCAGTGCTCCGAGGGTCTTTATCTTTTCTATATTCACGCTGTTTCTATTATCGTTTTCTAATCTTTACAACCTTAAAGTTGTGATTCTAATTTTTTCTTTTTCTCTTGTTGTCTTTGTAATCCATAAAAATGAATTCGCCCAGTCCTTGCAAGCCGCTATAAAAAGCCTTGCCTCCATTGGCTCTTGTAAACTGATCTACAAAGTTTCGGAGGTATGGATCAGTAGCGATCATAAATGTTGTGATCGGGACTCCGAGCTTTCTACACTTAGTCGCAAGCCCTAATGTTCTATTTAGAATCTTTCGGTCGAGACCAAATGCGTTTTTATAATACTTCTTTCCTTTTTTTAGACAGGTTGGTTTGCCATCAGTGATCATCATGATCTGCTTATTGGCGTTTTTGCGACGTCTTAGGATGTCCATAGCCAGTTCTAACCCTGCTACAGTATTCGTATGGTAAGGTCCTACTTGAAGATAGGGTAGATCTTTGATCTCTATCTTCCATGCATCATTGCCAAAGACGATGATGTCCAGGGTATCCTTAGGGTATCTTGTCTTGATCAACTCGGCCAATGCCATTGCTACCTTTTTAGCTGGGGTGATCCGATCTTCTCCATAGAGTATCATGGAGTGAGATATGTCGATCATCAGTACTGTTGAGGTCTGACTCTTGTAGTAGGTCTCGTGTACTTCAAGATCATTTTGCGTAAGCATGAAGTCGTCGATGCCATGATTGATCTGAGCGTTACGAAGTGACTCGCTCACCGCTATATTGTCCAACTTGTCTCCAAACTCAAAAGGTCTCATCTCGGCTGTGTTCTCATCTCCCATGCCGGTATGGCGAGTGATGTGATTGCCTCGCTTTGACTTTTGTAACTGATCAAAGATGTCATCGAGGGCCTTGCGCCTGAGTTCGATCTCCATCTTGGCGGTTGGGTTGTATGTGCCTTTGCCAGTCTTATCAGAGATATATCCTTTGTCCATAAGATCTTGGATAAAGTCCGATAGAGTATAGTTATCGTCTGTTAGCTCGTACTGCTTGTCTAACTCAGTGAGCCATGATAGAGCCTCGTGCACATCTCCAGAGGTATAGACCAAGAGATCTTGAAATACCTTAAGTAATCGCTCAAATGGGTCGTTGATCTGGTCGTCGGCTTCATAATCTGAGAATCTCCATCCTATCATAATGCTATATAACCAATTATAGTAACGAAAGTTGTCTGTATCAAATACAATGAATAATCTGAATATTCAGATAAATCAGCAAAGATTTAGATTTTCCTCTATCTTTACTTCACCACGGTGTTTCAAGATAAAGAAGAACACAAAAATCTGAGGTTATTTTATCCATCTCAATTGATTTACCAAGCAAAAAATAGAGTGAATGGCAAAGAATGAAAACTGTTGTGAGATAGAAGCCATCGTGAGCTTCGATGATAGAGGCCAACTGGTCATCCCTAAAGACCTTCGTAAAAAGTTTAACCTCAAAGCAGGTGACAAGTTTGCCTTGATCAGTTGCATGACTGGTGCTGAAGCCTCAAGTTGTGGTCCCTCAGATAGTGAGACTAATTGCTGTGATACTACATCTGCTGAAAGTGGTTTGTGCTGCTTTACTTTGGTCAATACCAATCAACTCAAAGGACTCGTAGCTAAGACATTGGGCCCAATGATGGGACAGCTACTAAAATGATAGTGCATTTAATTGAGATGATGTGTTCATGTCGACAGAGCATATTATTCACCCTGACTCTTATCTGATAAGAGTCAACAAATTCATTAGTTATGAATGCATTGATTTTGTTAGCAAGCCTAATGAGCGGCCTTGGATGCTGTGGCTTAGGATGTTGCTAATCTAAACCGGTAAGGCATGCGCCCCAGAGAATTAGTAATTCAAAAGGGTGCATGCTCTTAAGCATAATGGATATGCTTTTACAAAGATACATTATTGAACTAAAGCTACTTTGTCAAGTAGCTGACCGTATTTGTGTCCAACAAATAAATGTCGACATCAGTAATTATAAACTTCATATGTGTTGTTATCAATAAAGGCGGACAGAATAAAATTTTATAAAATACAACTACTTAGTTTAATAATGTGATTATCTCTTGTCAGAATGAGAGATCGGAGATTATAATTGGCTAAAACTCATAGGTGTAAAGTGCGTTACAATGGTCTTATCATTGTATTTAGTTAATAACCTTAATTATTGGCTATACAACAAACCAAACACTCATTTTGAAAACACTCTTAACTCTACTCTCTTTCTCCTTCTTTATCAGCTTAAGTGCTCAAAAGGATGTGACGTTAAGGCTAAACCCAAGCTTCTACGATGAAAGTAGACAGACAGTATATGTAGACATAGAGTTGCAGTACAATGGTAGTGGAGCGTTTCGCCTTGCGGATCAGAACTATAGGTTATACTTTGACTCTGAGTTGATGACGATCGATGAAGACTACTCGAGAAGTGATCTTCCACAAGATGTTTATAGTGCGCTCGCGATCTCCGAGATATATGAAGGCTTGGATGCAGACCGGATTAACCAGTTAGACTTTGACGATAAGTTAGGATTCATCAATTTCAATATTGATTTGATCAACACTCAGCAGGGCGGTATTGTCTTTCGTCAAGATGATCTCTGGCACAGGGTAGCTGTGTTAGCTTTTAGGGTAGAAGACAAGGAGTCGCTTTCGCAAATCGTATGGAGTCGTCCAGAGATGACTGATGGATATGCAACCGCATTCGTTGAAATTATGGAATGGGTGGCGCCTAATAAAACCGAGGTGGCTTCAATCGAGGATTATGTTGACGCGTCATTTAGCCTTGCTACTCAGGATCATTCTTATGATGTAGCCGTATATCCGAACCCTTCAAGTGATTTTATAAAGATCACTTTTGATGAAGAGATCAGTCAAGACATCAACATAAAAGTGTATGATACTGCAGGCCGCTCACTTATGAGCCGTAAAGCACTTAAAGGTGACATAGATGTGGCACTAACTATAGCTGATTTACAAGAAGGTAGTTACAACATTGAGATAATCTCAACCAATGACCAAAAAGTAGGTCGTACATCATTTATAAAAGTGGGATCTTAAGCCCTGGCCTTTATAAATTAGACCATTCTTTTCGCTTTTATTTCTAAGTATTTGTTGATCACATTGATAGAAAGATCTTGTGGTGTTGTCAGGATGATTTGTATGCCATGAGTTGCTAACTCGTCTGCTATCAAATCTTTATCAATCAAAGTCTTCTTTGCAAAAGTAACTCTGTAGATATCCGATATGTGCTCTACATCATCATTGGCAGCTTCAACGATCTCTGTGTTAGTGAAAAAGACAATGACAAGGAGGTGTAGCTTATTGAGTTGTCTTAGATAGGGTAGTGCTCTTCGCATGTCATATGCATTCTCGAAGTTGCTAAATAATATCAGCACACTTCTGCGCGTCACTAACTTTCTGAGATAGAAATAAAGCCCTTGGTAATTGGATTCTTTGTACCCTGTCTTTTCACGATACAAGGATTCAGAGATCTTGGATAGCTGACCAGATCTATTGTCTGATTTTAGAAAAGTATGGATCTCCTCATTGAATGTAAGTAATCCCGCTCTATCATATTTTTTTAAGATGATATTAGAGAGTACCAAAGTAGTGTTGACTGCATAATCGAGTAAAGAGAGTCCTTCAAAAGGCATCTTCATTGACCTTCCTTTATCAACGATGCAATAGACGGACTGAGATCGTGTGTCTTGATATTGGTTGATCATGAGCTCATTTCGCCGTGAAGTTGCTTTCCAATTGACAGATCTTATGTTGTCTCCCTGTGTATAGTTCTTGACATGCTCAAACTCATCTGTCTTGCCGATCCTTCGCACCCGCTTGAGTCCAGAAAGTGTTGCAACCCTATTGAAGATCTGAAGATCAAACTTCTTCATTTGTATAAACGAAGGATAGACCTCCACGTTTTTCTCCATATCAAACGTCTTTCGCTTTTGTAGAAGACTAAGATTAGTTGTAGAATAGTACAAATGCAACTTGCCAAAGTTGTATTGGCCTCTGATCAATGGTCTGATCTTGTACTTTTCTTTTGTTCTTTCTTTAGCAGGAAGTATAAAGTTGAATAGAAAAGATCGTTGTTGCAATTGAGAAGGAAGCTCATCGATGACTTCTATTTCGAAGTCTTTCGAACTGTTGTTTTCAACTGTGTATTGTATGTGCTGATTGTCACTTAGGGATAGCTGATCACGCACACTTCTTTCTGCGGTTATAGATTTACCAGCTTGGCTCAATTGCAAAGCATCAAAGCACGTCAATAGAATTAGTAACACAAGCCCGATGTGACCCATGTATAGTTGCCATCCAAATGCGAATACTGCAACATAGAGTAGGACAATCATCGCTATAGCGATGTATAGAGGAGATCTGGCCGTATAGCTACCCATCTTCTATCGTGGCACTTCTACCGTTTCTAAAAGCTCTTTGATCACTTCTTCTTCAGTAAGTCCTTCCATCTCTGCTTCGGGTGTTAGGATGATCCGATGGTTGAGGATGTATGGTGCCATGTACTTGATGTCATCTGGTGTCATGAAGTCTCTGCCTGCAAGAATCGCTGCTACTTTTGCTGTATCGATCAGCGCCAGTGAGGCTCTTGGAGATCCTCCTAAGTAGATCTTGCCATGATCTCTCGTTGCATGAACGATTTGTGCTGCATAGGACAACATCTGATCACTGATGTAGATCTCATTGGAGATGGATATCAATTCTTTGAGTGTTTTCTTTTTTATAATTTTCTTGATCGATTTTGAAAGATCGTTTTGATTAGTGTTTTTAAACCTGTTTAAGATTTTGATCTCATCATCCAGCTTTGGATAGCCCAATTTGACTTTCATCAAGAATCTGTCGAGCTGAGCTTCTGGGAGTCTGTAAGTGCCTTCTTGTTCGATCGGGTTTTGAGTAGCAATGACAAAGAATGGAAACTGCATCGGATAAGTGATGCCGTCAAAGGTGATTTGCTTTTCCTCCATTACTTCAAAGAGTGCTGATTGGGTTTTTGCCGGTGCTCTATTGATCTCATCTATCAGTACGATATTAGAAAATATCGGTCCACTGATAAATGAAAACTCAGATGTCTTTAGATCAAACACTGAGGTGCCGATGATATCAGATGGCATCAAATCTGGCGTGAACTGTATCCTGGTAAACTTTGTATCTAAAGTCTTTGCGATGACTTTAGCGCTTAGTGTTTTAGCTATGCCTGGTACTCCTTCTAACAAGATATGACCGCCACAGACGATACCAATCAAGATAAGCTCGACTAAGTCTTCTTGCCCGATGAGGACCTTCGCTGCTTCTGCTTGGATCTCATTCATCTTCTTTGTAAAGGGAGTGATGTCTATCCTATTAGACAGTTGAGAGATAGGTTGAGATACGCCGCTTGTCTCTTGTGTGCTTTCACTATTGATCGCACTTTCAAGATCTGGCTTTATTTTATCGTCGCTTCCTTGTTCTAATTGATCATCCATACTATTGGCAGTTTTTATAAAATTGTTCTAAATCCTTATACAAGTTTGTTAGTTGTGTATCGTCGAATCTCTTATTATTCTCCGATGCGTTGAGTCTATTTATCAATCTCTGGATCTCCTCTTCGGGTATCCTGCTTTTTTGAGAGAGTCGCTGGGTATAATTGGGCTCTCCAGTTTGCAAGAAGTACTTCTTCTTTACCCACTGATTGAAGATGAGCTTCAAGTGTTTGGCTAATTTATAATGTTGATTTTGAGATCGATAAAGCTCTCCAAGTGTGTTGACGTATTCTATTGACGTATTTTCGTTTTGCTCCAAAGTTGGGATAACTCTTTGCTTCCTAGTGCCTCGCGAGATGACAAATAGTAAAAGTCCTCCTGACATGACATAGTACGCCCACTTTAAAGGAGGTTGAGACATCACAAATTGTAGCGGGCTCTTGGCGTCTTCATTGTTAGGGTTGTCAAAGAGTCCATTGTCAGTGTATAGCGTGTCAATGTCTAAAAGCGGAAGCAACTTTAGTGCATATCTACTCATGTCTTCTTGCTCCAAAGCCATATTGGTAAAGATGTCTGGGACAGTATGAAGGAAGAGGTTTCCCTCGCCGACACTAAGGTTGACTGTGACTGGATATTCTCTATTGATGGATGAGACGATATGCCAATCATACAGGATAGAATCTACATCGATATTCACCGAACTATAGAAAGCAACTTGATTAGAATCAAAGTGTAAATAGTAGCTATTAAGTACGTAGTCTTCCGATTGATTCATGATACTGAGACACGTAGATCCACCTTCATACTCATTATCGATAGTGATGTATGACAATAGAGTATCCAATGTGTAACTCCAATCCTCCGTCATAAGCATGGCATCATTGCCAGTTTCGACAAAGCTCGTGAGACTATCTACTTGACTTCTGCTAAACTCGATGTAACTGCTCATGTGCAAGTAGCCTTTCCTTTTAGCTGTACTGTTTATTTTGTTGAAGTAGTCTTCTTTTAATGGAACGACTTGGTCCTCACCATAGGCGATTTTTAGAATCTCGTTGAACATCCAAGCGCCATATGGTTCTTTACTCTCCAGACGATAATCAACTGACCAATCTGCACTGGACACATCTTTTCTTTCAAAAGTATATAAGAACAAGACTGTCAAGAGTCCTATCAATAAGAGTATAGGTACGAGTACTTTATAGTTGATCATACCAATGCGTTTTGATCTTTGAAATGAATGTTAAACGCATCAAATGCTCTTTCTGATTCTTTGTAGATGTCCTGATCAACTGCCACCTCTCCATACCATACTCGTTCATATATGATAGCCACCTTGTTAAAATCAGAATAAAAAGGTGTAGATCTTAATGCACGACTATAATCTCTATTGGTTTTCTCCTGTGACCAATCTATATCCTTTCTGATGGCTAACTGCTGCAAGACGATTAAGAACTTTGCACGTATGACCATTCTATAATCTCGATTGTCTAACGCAGTCTTTAGCATCTCATTAAGATCTAACTCTTTGATGTCTTTGATCTCAGACTCTTCTTCTTCATCAATGTCGGTTATGTCTACCTTTCTATCATCTTCTATATTGTAAAAGAAAAAGATCAGTATGGCTATGACGAGCACAACAGCCATAAGTATCAAAAGGTAGTAAAAGAGGTTGCCAATAAATGATCCAAAGATACCTGGCGATACATTCGGCTTATATTCACGATCCGGTTGAGCAGGCTTGTTCTTCGGTCGCCATGCCTTCTCAGTTTTTCTAAGATCAAGCTCTTGGCTAAGTTCTTTTGCCTCTTCGTGACTTACTTCTTGTTCTATAGTTGGATAGTCAGAACCTTGGCTGTAAGAGATATGTGCTTGTACCAGCACGATGGCTATGATTAGAATCCATCTGATCATTAACCGTTGCTTTTTTGAAGTCCAAAAGAGGCTATGCGATCTTCGAGATCATAACTATTATCCTTGCAAAGTATAGACTGATAAACGTTGGAGTACATAAAGTAATACAGTGTCAAGCTAACGCTCCCCGCTATCATTCTAAATATGCAATCTATATAGACTCCATTGGAGATGTTACCTGGGAATAATTCATACCAACTTAAGAACTGTGCATAGAGTATTTCCGTAAGGGATAATGTCAGTGCCCAGAATAATAAGTACACGAATGAAATGAGCAAGAAGGAAGTTAGAAACTGTAAGTACTTCGCATATCCATCTTTAAACGCGCCGCGTAAAGCCTTTACAAATGACTCTTCTTCATTGATTAAATTAAAAAAGAATAAAAATGGAACCTGCGGAGGGATGACAAAGAAAAGAATAACCGTTGCCCAACTTTCAAAAAAGTAGAATACTGAAAAGAGTGGGAGTACAGCAAAGCCAATAGTCAGTCCAAATCGCTTTAAGTGTAAAAAGTAATTCTTCCAAGTGAAGTCGATCTTGTGATAAGCCATGGTTATAATCGCAATCAGATGAATCAAGCCTATGGCATAAGCTGAATATAAACTAAAACCTCCGATATCATAATCAAAAAGCAGGTGGTAGCCTTGATATGGGTAGGAGTTTTTACCAATCATGGATTCTAATTTAGCCCATATCCAATAGACAGTGATGATCATCAAGAGCATCGGTAAAACTCCTCTGTACAAGACAGATCCTAACCTCAATCGAGCTTGAGCAAGTGTTACTTGTGTGGATTCTCCAAATGTTCTATATCTCTTTAGGTTGCTATCCACGAATTCTAATTGGCTGGGCTGTACCTCATAGTCATCTTCAGGTATCGGATGTTTTAATTGATACCTGTAAGGGTAGATGATATAGTGATAGATGATGAAGAATAATGAGAGTAATATGATGCCAGCTTTTACAATTGTTGGTAGCCCTGTTAGTCTCGTGATAAAAGATTCTAAAAAACCTGCGATGATAAACAATGGTACTGTGCTCAGTAGTACCCTTAGGGCTCTTTTAGATGCTACTTGCATAGAAAGTGACCTGCTGTAAGTCTTGGGATATAGAAGTCCGTCTCCAAGTATCAATCCTGCGGCACCTGCGATGATGATCGCGGATATCTCAATAGTACCATGGATCCAGATGGTCAGAAAGGATGTCAGGAACAAGCCTTTTTTATAAAAGAAAAATTGGAAGGTACCCAACATGATGCCGTTAAACATCAATAGCATGACTGTGCCAATACTGCCAAACAGTCCCAATACAAAGGCAAAAAATGCAACACGAACATTGTTGATCGTGATACCAAAAAACATATCCACTTGATCTTGTGACTTGTAGACCGCCATAGGATCGCCTTTGTTTATGTTTTCATTGGTCATCTCGACATATTGATCGCCCAAGATGACACGAGTGAAGTCTGGGTTGTACATCGTACTCACAACGCCGATCACTATTGCTAATGAGAAGATGAGAAATGAGACAAAGATGGTCTTGCGAGCCCTCCACAGCTGCTGAGGCAAGGTATGCTGATAGAACTCTTTTAGATCAGCAAATGAGAATGAGCTTTTTCTGTTTTGGATCAGATCAAGCACTCGCTGGGTAAGCCCGTTGAGATATAGTCTTACGGTTCGATTGGGATAAAAAGTTCGTGCATAAGATAGATCGCTTGACACTTTCGTAAATAATTCTTGAAGCTGATCAGGGTCTTTATGATTCTTTTTTAGGAGTGCCTCCAGTTGCTCCCAAGACTCTTTGTTCTTTAGTATAAATGCTGACTCATTCATTGTGAGCGCTTAACATATTAAAAAAAAAGATCAAGTGTTGTATTTTCTTGGATCTTAGGAGACAAGATGATTCTTCCAAGAAGTAGTATGTATAAAGGTGTTGATTCACTTTATGGGGCTCGATATGTTTAGGTCAATTTTGAATTGATACATTAATTATACAGATTAATCGTATTAGTATTAAGTTTAATGTAAATAATTCTGTTTTTTTGATCAATGGCGGAAAGAATTGAAATCCGTACTGCACATAATATCATCGTCTACTTTGAGTTGGCGGGACTGTTAGACCGTGTTTTATCAACTATAGTAGACATGATCATCATGTTCGTGATTGCTTGGTTTTTAGTTTTTATAGGCTTTGCTATAGGTCTAGATAATCTTACCATTACTCTTGTCTTCTTGTTCATAGCATTTTACCACTTGGTCTTTGAAGTTTTTAATGCCGGACAATCACCAGGAAAGATGCTGTGTAAGATCAAGGCAGTCAATATGAGAGGTATACCACCCAATCCCTCAGAAGCCTTTCAACGATGGGTTTTTAGGATGCTAGACGTAACATTTTCTATGGGCGCATTGGCTGGTTTATTTATCACCTCTTCCCCTAAAAATCAGAGATTAGGTGATCTCATGAGTGGATGCACGGTCATAAAGTTGAAAAAGAATGCCGAAGTCCCTCTTGATCGTGTGCTAAGAATCCAAGATCGCGAAAGAGAGATCCTTTATCCACTAGTCGCCCAATATGATGAAAAGGACATGCTCTTGATAAAAGATGTCCTCCAACGATCCTCCATGTTCAAAAATGAAAGCACTAGACAAGCAGTTCGTTCACTTTCGAAAAAACTAGAACAAGAACTTAGCATCACAGACAAGAGAAAGGACAAAAAAGCCTTTTTGGAAGATGT